>NZ_CVTK01000042.1:145424-196701 GCF_900004785.1 Pseudomonas sp. 28 E 9
GGCCATCCATGGCCCAGTGCGGCTAACCCGGCGTCCTGCCGGGTTGCCCACGGATTCAAGCCTGCGTTCGGCCAGCGTGGTTTAACGGGGCGCTTGAGATCAAAAGCAGATCAAGATCAGGATCAAGAGCGACTCGCTTCGCATCGTGGTTACGGTTGGGCGCCACAGAGTTGTGTAGATACCTATGGTTATCGGGGCAAGCCCCCTCCCACATTTGAACGATGTTGTCCTCGAGGTAGGCTCAGCGCTTGAGCTTGCGCTTGTTGCGGTACTGGTCGATCACTACCGCCACCACGATGATCAGGCCCTTGATGATGTCCTGGATATACGCATCCACCCCGACGAAGGTAAAGCCGCTGGCCATGACGCCGAGGATCAGCGCGCCGATCACGGTGCCGGTGATGCGCCCTACCCCGCCCGCCAGGCTGGTGCCGCCGATCACTGCCGCCGCGATAGCGTCCAGCTCGTAGGACATGCCCATGCCCGCCTGGCCGGTTGCCGCGCGGGCCGAAGCCACCACGCCGGCCAGGCCTGCGAGCAAACCCGCGATGCTGTAGACGATGATCAGGTGACGCTTGACGTTGATCCCCGAGGTGCGCGCCGCCTGCATGTTGCCGCCGATGGCGTAGGTGTATTTGCCGTACTTGGTGTAACGCAGGGCGATATGGAAAATCACCGCCACCACCAGAAAGATGATCACCGGCATCGCGCCATGGCCGATGGCCGTGTACGAGTCCGAGAGCATGCTCACCGGCTGGCCTTCGGTGTAGTAACGCGCCAGGCCACGGGCCGAGACCATCATGCCCAGGGTCGCAATGAACGGCGGGATACCGGTGACCGCGATAATACTGCCGTTGATTGCCCCCGCCAGCAGGCCCACACCCAGGCCCATCGCCACCGGAATCCACACCGGCAAGTCGGTCAGGGACGGAAACACCGCCCGGGAAAAATCGGAAGTCTGCGCCAAACTGGCGGCGATCATCGCAGACAAGGCCAGCACCGAGCCGGACGACAGGTCGATACCGGTGGTGATGATCACCTGGGTCACGCCGATGGCCAGCAAGCCGATGATCGACACCTGCAGGATCATCAGCACCAGGCGCTGGGAGTTCATCAAAAAGCTCTGGTCGCGCACGATCCAGCCAAACAATTCGAACACCAGGCCGATGCCGATCAGCACCAGGAAGATGCTCAATTCGGTGGGCAGGCGTCGACGGTGCTTGACCGGTGCCGTGGCCGGCTTGTTATCTGTTATTGCATTCATAACCCATCACCTTCTTATTCTGGAGTCAGTGGACCACGGTCATACCGGAGGCCAAGTGCATGACTTTTTCCTGGGTGGCATCCGCGCGATCCAGGGTGCCCATCAGTTCGCCTTCGTGCATCACCATCACCCGGTCGCTCATGCCGAGCACTTCGGGCAGTTCCGAGGAAATCATGATCACCGCCATGCCTTCGCTGGCGAGAAAGGCGATCAGGCGATAGATCTCGGCCTTGGCGCCCACGTCGATACCCCGGGTCGGTTCATCGAGGATCAGCAGGCGCGGGTTGGTCATCAGCCAGCGCGCCAACAGCGCCTTCTGCTGGTTACCGCCGGACAGGGTGTCGATGCACTGTTCCAGCGAAGGGGTTTTCACCCGCAGCTTCTTGCACATGTCTTCGCACAAGGCGCGCAAGGCCTTTTGCTGGATGAAACCGTTGCCCGAATAGTGCGGCAGCACCGCCATTTCCATGTTTTCCAGCACCGACAGGCACGGGAACAGGCCGCTGAGCTTGCGGTCCTCGGTCAACAGCGCGAAGCCCTTCTCGATGGCCATGTGCGGGTCGCTGATGCGCACCGGCTTGCCGTCCAGGGTGATCTGCCCGCTGCTGCTGGGGGTGATGCCGAAAATAGTTTCCGCGACGTTGGTGCGGCCCGAGCCCATCAATCCTGCGATGCCGAGAATTTCACCGGCGTGCAGGTCAAAGGACACGTCCTTGAATACGCCGTCCAGACTCAGGTCACGCACCGACAGCAGCAAGTCGCCAATCGGCGTCTCGCGCACCGGGAACAACTGGCTCAGCTCACGGCCGACCATCATCGAGATCAGGCTGTCGCTGTTCATGCTGTCGGCGCGTTGCAGGCCGATGTATTGGCCGTCACGAAACACCGCCACTTCATCGGCGATGGCGAACACTTCGTTCATTTTATGTGTGATGTAGACGATGCCTTTGCCCTGGGACTTGAGGTCGGCAATGATCGAAAACAGGTGGGCGACTTCCTTTTCGGTAATCGCCGACGTCGGCTCATCCATGATCAGGATATCGGAGTCATAGGACACGGCCTTGGCGATCTCGACCATCTGCCGTTCGGCGATGCTCAGGTTGCCCACCTGTTCTTCGGGGTCGAGGTTGATGCGCAGGCGCGCCAGCAGCTCGGCGGTGCAGCGGTGCATTTCGCGGTGGTTGACCATGTGCAGGCTGTTGAGCTGCTCGCGGCCGATCCAGATATTCTCGGCAATGCTCATGTGCGGCATCAGGTTGAGTTCCTGGTGGATCATCGCAATCCCGGCCTTTTGCGCCGCCAGCGGCGTCTCGAAGGTGACCGGCTTGCCCCGCAGGCGGATTTCGCCGGCATCGGGCTGATAGATGCCGGCGATGATTTTCATCAGCGTCGACTTGCCCGCACCGTTCTCGCCCATCAGCGCCAGCACCGTGCCGGGGCGCACGCGCAGCTGCACATCGTCCAGGGCCACGACGCCGGGAAAGCCTTTGCTGATGTTGAGAATTTCCAGCAGGTAGGGTTCGTCCTGCGCCAGCGGCTGGATACCCGGCGGCGGCGCGACAGTGGCGTGAGCGAGCATAGGGAGATACTCCATCTGCAGGGCGGCCGTGACCGCCCTGCCGGCTTAGGGGTGTGAGTTCAGGGCTACTTGAAGTCTTTGACGTTGTCCGGGGTGATGAGCTTGAACGGGATCACCACGTTCTGCTCCACCGGCTCGTGCCTGGCCATCTTGCGCGCCGCCTCTACCGAGCCGACGGCCTGGCCCTTGGCGTCCTGGAACGCCGAGGCCGCCATGTCGCCCTTGGTGATTGCGTTGAGACCGTCCGGCGTGCCATCGACCCCGGCGATCAACACCGTGCCGGGTTTGGTGCCTGCCGACTTCAGCGCCATGGACGCGCCGATCGCCATCTCGTCGTTGTTGGCCAGCACGGCGTTGAACTCGCGGCCCTGGGTCAGCCAGTCATTGACCAGGGTCATGCCCTTGTCGCGCAGCCAGATACCGGTCTGTTCCTGCTCGATCTTGATGTCCGGGTACTTGGCCAGCACTTCCTTCACGCCCTTGGTGCGGTTGGTGGTGGAGTTGTTCGCCAGGTCGCCCAGCAGGATCACGATCTTGCCCTTGCCGCCGAGTTTTTCGGCGATGTACTGCATCTGCAGCTTGCCCGCTTCGACGTCATCGGAGGTCACGGCGACCACGTCCTTGGGCAAGTCTTTCTGGTCGGGACGGCGGTTGACGAACACCAATGGGATTTTCGCGGCGGTGGCGGCCTTGATGATGTTCGCCGTGGAGGCGGTGTCCACCGGGTTGACGATGATGGCGTCGACTTTCTGGCTGATAAAGTTCTCGACCTGGCTCAGTTGCTTGACCACATCGGCGCGGGCGTCTTCGAACTGCAGTTGCACGCCGTCGCCCTTGGGATAGGACTTGGCCTGCTTGTCCATGTCTTCGCGCAGGTAGGTCAGGAAGGTGTCATCGAAGGCGGACATGCTCACGCCCACCTTGATGTCAGCGGCCACGGCAACGCCGCTGGCGAGCAGTATCGACAGGGCCAGCGCGGTAAAACGGATCGGGGTCTTCATGAACGGTCTGTCTCCACTTTCTTGTTGGTTTTATGGACGTTGCGTTTATCAGCGTTCGGCAGGCACGCGGACCACCGGTGCGCCGGGAATGCAGCAGACCAGCGCGCCCTGGTTTTCGACGCACAGCACATTGAGGAAGGAGAAGTAGAACGGCCGGGCGCGAGGCAATGCGCGTGGCGTGTGGGCAGGGCGTAAAACTCGCAGTACAGCGTTGAAGATTTTCATCTGACGGTACCTGGTTGTTTTTGATCTTGTTTTTGTTGAGTCGTCGGGGTCGAGCCCAAGACGTACTTTATGCAACCTGGAAAAGACTTTATTGGAAAATAATTTCCATATCAACCTGTTTTAGAATTTTATTCTATTTTTGTCGAAACCACCTGCTGGCGCTCGGCGCTGAGGCGCGCAGCGTCCAATATACGGGTGGTTTCCAGCGCGTCACAGGCATTTACCGGCAGCGGCCCCTGACCCTGCACGGCACGTTGCAACTGTCGGTAGAACTGCGGCCAGCAGCCCTTTTCCGAGGGCACCCGTTCCCGCTCCGACCCTTGTTCGAACCAGCCCCAGCGTCGATGCTCTTCCGCGCCCCAATGCTCGCCTTCGGTTTTCGGTGATTTGCCGGCCATCAGCGCATCTTCCTGGCCGTCCAGCCCTTCAACGGTGTAGCAGCCCAGCGTGCCACTGACACGAAATCGCGGCGCCTGGCTGTTTTGCAAGGCACTGCCCCACAGGTGCGAAATCACGCCGTTGGCATGGGTCAGCGCCACGAAAAAGCCGTGATCGAGGCTGGGATGCTCGGGCGTGAAGTGCAGTTGCGCAAATACCCGGTCCACCGGGCCGAACAGTTGCAGGGCCTGGTCCACCAGATGGCTGCCGAGGTCGCGCAACCAGCCGCCGCCGCTGGCATTGCCCACCGCCTGGGGGCTGTAGCGTTCGACGCGGGATTCAAAACGGCTGATCTGACCCAGCGCACCGGCGTCGATGAGTTTGCGCAGGGTCAGGTAATCCGAGTCCCAGCGCCGGTTCTGGTAGACGCTGAGCAACGTGCCCTGGCGTTCAGCGGCGGTGATCAAGGCCTGGGCCTGCTCGGCGTTGGCGGCGAAGGGCTTGTCGCTGACCACCGCCACGCCATGCTCGATGGCTTCGAGCACCAGGGCCGGACGGCCTTTGAGGGTGGTGGAGATGACGAGGGCGTCGACGCCGGCTTCGACAATCTGGCCGAGGGTGTCGAAGGCTGGCAGGCCAGGGTGGTCGTTTGCCAGTTGCCGGCGGCGCTCGGGGGATCGTGTGACGACGCCGACAAAGGTCGCGCCTGGCAACGTCGCAATCAGCGGCGCATGAAAGAAGCGCCCTCCGTGGCCGTAGCCGACTAGTCCGATTCGCATGATTTATTCCTTCTTTGAAGTGCAAACCCAATCAAATGTGGGAGGGGCGGTGCGACGATTCGACTTGCCCCCGATGGCGACCTCGGGGCCGGCCGGGATGTTGGATTGGAACGAGTACATATCCGTTTCTGCGGTCACGGCTGCTAATGGTTCCGCTTTTACAGCGGCTCACTTTTGAAAAGCGCAAAAGTAAGCAAAACGCTCTTGCCCCACCACTCGGCACCTCGCCTAGGCTCGGTGTGCCCTCTCTCCGGCTTGAATCCGTGGGCCGCCGCAATGGGCCATCCATGGCCCAGTGCGGCTAACCCGGCGTCCTGCCGGGTTACCCACGGATTCAAGCCTGCGTTCGGCCAGCGTGGTTTGACGGGGCGCCTGAGATCAACAGCAGATCAAGATCAAGAGCGACTCGCTTCGCATCGTGGTTTGTAGGTACCTATGCCATGATGGCAGTGTGCCAGTAACCATTCTTGTCACTGATCCACCGCTATCGGGGGCAAGCCCCCTCCCACATTTTTAACCGCGTTTCTCCAGTGGCTCAGCCATAGAAATGTGGACGATCCGGCAGGCTCACCGGCACAATCTGTCCACTGCCCTGCGCTTCGATACAGGCATCCGCCGCCACTGCCGCCGCATAGCCGTCCCAGGCCGACGGCCCGCCCACTTGACCGGCGCGCACGCTGTCGATGAATGCCTGCAATTCCACGTCATAGGCGCCGATAAACCGGTCCTTCCAATCCATCAGAATCGCGTTCGACAATTTCGCTCCACTGCGCATCTGTACCTGTGAAGGCTCCGGCAATTTGGCGATGCCGCTCTCCCCCACCACTTCGCATTGAATGTCGTAGCCGTATTGGCAGTTGACGAACACTTCCACGTCGATACGCGTGCCTTTGACGGTCTCCAGCAGGACGATCTGCGGGTCGCGCAGGTGGGCCAGGGCTTTGCTGGTCTTGCGCGGGAACACCACCTGCACGGAGGCGTAGTCGTCGTTGAGCAGCCAACGCAGTACATCCAGTTCGTGGATCAGGGTGTCGGTAATCGCCATGTCGGTCTTGTAGTTCTCGCCCACCGTCGGGTTGCGATGGGCGCAGTGCAGCATCAGCGGCTCGCCGATCTGGCCGCTGTCGATCACCGCTTTCAAGGCGCGGTAGCCTTCGTCGTAGGGGCGCATGAAACCGACCTGCACCAGGCGCTTGCCGTGCGCCACTTCGGCCTCGACGATGCGGCGGCAGCCTTCGGCGGTCACCGCCAGGGGTTTCTCGCAGAACACCGGTTTACCGGCGGCGATGGCGGCAAGCACAAATTCTTCGTGACTCGGCCCCCACGACGTCACCAGCACGGCTTGCACCTGCGGCGAGTTGATCAACGCGTGGCCGTCCGGGTACACCTCGGCGTCCAGCTTCAAATCGGCTACCACCCTGGCGGCCTGTTCAAGGTTGATATCGGTGACCGCCACCACCTGGCTGTTGAGCAGGGTCTGGCTGCAACGACGAATATGGTCACGGCCGATGGCACCGGTACCGATCACTCCAAGCTTCAACGACATACATGCACTCCTCTTGTTATTAGTACTGCCGGGCCTTGGCCAGTTGTTCATTGAGTTTTTTTGCGGCGGCGTTGGTGCGTTCGCTGGTGGACACCTGCGCCACCCCCACCCGCCACCACGACAGGTAGCCGTGGACCATGGTCTTGGGCAGCACCTTGATATCGATCAGGGTCGACACGCTTTGGCTGCGCGCATCGGCCAGCGCCGCTTCAAGCTGTTCCACGCTGCTGACCTTGTAGGTCTTGCAGCCATACGCCGCCGCGCTCATGGCGAAATCCACCGGCACCAGGCCGCCGTCGAGCTTGCCGCTCTCGGGGTTGCGGTAGCGGAACTCGGTGCCGAAGCTGTCCATGCCGTTGCCGATCTGCAGGTTGTTGATGCAACCGAAAGCCATGTTGTCGAGCAGCACCACATTGATCTTGCGGCGCTCCTGGATCGAGGTGGCCAGTTCCGAATGCAGCATCATGTAGGAGCCATCGCCGACCAGCGCGTACACCTCTTTGCCCGGTTCGGCCAGCTTGACGCCGAGGGCGGCGTTGATCTCGTAGCCCATGCACGAATAGCCGTATTCGACGTGGTAGGTGTTCACGCCCTTGCTGCGCCAGGCGCGCTGCAGATCGCCGGGCAGGCTGCCGGCGGCGGCGACAATGATGGCGTCGTCGGCCAGGGTCTGGTTGAGCACGCCGAGTACGCGACTCTGGGTCAGGCAGGAGCCGGTCAGTTCGATAAATTCGCGCAGGACCGCGCGGTCCAGGTGGTCATCGACTTCGGGGACGAAATCATCGCCCTGGTATTCAATCTGATGCACCCGGTCCACTTCGGCGTCCAGTTGCGCCCTGGCGTCGCGCACCTGCTCGCCCCAACCGGCGCGGTAGTCGCCCAGGGCATCGGCCAGGGCTTGCAGGGCGACCCTGGCATCGCCCAGCACTTGCACGCCGTCGAGCTTCAACGCATCGCACGGGCTGATATTGAGGTTGAGAAACGTCACCTCGGCCTGTTTGAACAGTGATTTGGACGAGGTGGTGAAGTCGGTATAACGGGTGCCGATGCCGATGATCAGGTCCGCCTCGGGCGCCAGCAGGTTGGCCGCCAGGCAACCGGTCTCGCCAATACCGCCGACGTTCAGCGGGTGACTGGACACCACCGCGCTCTTGCCCGCCTGAGTTTCGGCGAAGGGGATATCGAAGCGCTCGGCAAAGGCTTGCAGCGCAGCATTCGCGCCGGAGTACTTCACCCCGCCGCCACAGATGATCAGCGGTTTGCGCTTGCCCTTGAAGGCGGCCAATGCATCGTCAAGCATCGCGGTCGTCGGCGGGCGACGCTCGATGCGGTGCACGCGTTTTTGCAGGAAATAATCCGGGTAGTCCCAGGCTTCGGCCTGCACATCCTGGGGCAGCGCCAGGGTGACCGCGCCGGTTTCCGCAGGATCAGTAAGCACGCGCATGGCGTGGATCGCCGCGCTCATCAATTGCTCCGGGCGGTTGATGCGGTCCCAGTATTTGCTGACCGAGCGGAAAGCATCGTTGGTACTGATGCTCAGGTCATGAAACTGCTCGATCTGCTGCAACACCGGATCAGGCTGGCGACTGGCGTAGACATCTCCGGGCAACAGCAGCAACGGAATGCGGTTGGCCGTGGCGGTGGCCGCGGCGGTGAGCATGTTCGCCGCGCCGGGCCCCACCGAGGCGGTGCACGCGTAGATCTTGCGGCGCAGGTGCTGTTTGGCGAAGCCGATGGCGGCGTGGGCCATGCCCTGCTCGTTGCGGCCCTGGTGCACCACCAGGTCACCGCTGTCCTGCTCCAGCGCCTGGCCGAGACCCAGCACATTACCGTGACCGAAAATGGTGAACACGCCGGCGACAAACTTGCTCTGCACGCCATCGACTTCGATGTATTGGTTATCCAGGAACTTCACCAGGGCCTGGGCCATGGTCAGTCGGGTGGTGGTCATGTCGCGCCCCTCAACTTTTTTTCAGGTGGGCAATGCTGGCGCCCAGAGCCTGCTGGATATCCGCCAGTTCATGCACGCTGGTTGCAAACGGCTCGAACGACAGGTAGCCGCTGTAGCCGGTGCTGAGCAAGGTGTCGATCTGCGCCGCATTGCCGAGGATGTCGCCCTCGCCCACCAGTACGCGGTGGCCGTCACGGATCGCGTTGAGCGGCGCTTCGGCATCTTCCACGCCGGAGATATGCACCAGGCCGGTGAGTTCGGGGAAGAACTCATGCTCGTTGGCCAGGTGATGATGGAAAGTGTCGTGCACCACACGGAACACATCCAGCCCGCCAATGGCCTTGATCGCGTCAACCGCCACGCGCTTGCGGCGCAGCGCCGATTCTTCGAAGCCCAGGGGTTCGACAAAGCCGAGGATGCCGTACTCGCGCAGAATCGGCGCCAGCTCGCTCAGCGCCGTGCGCAAACCGGCGGCGCGCTGGGCATCGGTGCGCGTGTCGCCCGGCTCGTTGAACGGGCACATCACCAGGCCCTGGGCGCCACATTCACGGGCATAGGTGGCAAGCTCGATTGCCTGGGCCCGGCGTTGATCATTCCACACGTCAAAGGGATACAACGCGTTGATCGACAGCACCGTGATGCCCTGCGCCGCGCACAACTCGCGCACGCGGCTGGCGGGCGTGCCGTATTCGATCTGGCGGTCCTTGAGATCATTGCGGATCTCGATGGCATCGCACTTGAGCGACGCGGCCAGCTGGATGAAATCCGGCAGGGACAGGTTGGGTGCGACCATCCGGTTAAGGGCAAAGCGTAGCGGCGACTTCATTGTTGTTGTTCTCCGTGCAAAACCGTTTCAGAGGTCCAGCAGCCAACTGTGCTGCGGGTCGTTATGGAAATGCCAGGCACGCTTGGGGCCGGCCATGACGTTCAGGTAATACGACTCGTAGCCGTACGGCACGCTGACCGGGTGATAACCCTTGGGCACCACCACCAGGTCGCTGTTTTCCACGGCCATGGCCTGGTCGATACTGCGATCGTCGGTGTACACGCGCTGGAATACGAAGCCCTGGGGCGGATTGACCTGGTGGTAATAGGTCTCTTCCAGAAAGCTCTGGTGCGGCAGGTCATCGGTGTCGTGCTTGTGCGGCGGGTAGCTCGACGAATGCCCGGACGGCGTGCGCACTTCCACCACCAGCAATGAATGCGCCGGCTCGCTGTCGGGCAGGATGTCGCACACGTAGCGGGTGTTGGCGCCTTTGCCGCGCACGCTGCGCTTGCACTGTTGCGGGCGGATCAGGCGCGGTGTGTAACCGCCCGCGCCGGGTGCGGCGCACACCGCGATCTGTACATCACTCAGGGCGGTGACCCGAGCGTCGGTGCCGGGCGGCAGGTAGGCGGCAAACGGGGATTTGTCCTCGAACACCGATTGACGATCCCCCAGGTTCTGCCAGTCGAAGCCTTCGCCCTGGATATTTACCCGGCCGCTGAGCAGCACCAGGCACAGCTCCTGGTCGCCGGTGCTGACTGGCAGCGTCTCTCCCAGGCTCAGGCGATAAGCGCTGAAACCCACATACTCCAGGCGCCCCGCTTCCAGGGCGACCATGGTCTGCCCGCGCTTGTTGCTCTTGACCAGCAAGCTCATGGTTAAGTCCTCTCGTCGAGCAATGCTCGCAACGTGTCGTAGCCTTTTTTCGCGTAGATATAGCTGGGCGCCACGGCCGGGTCCTGCTCGGCCTCGACCACCAGCCAGCCGGTGTAACCAGCGGCCAACAGCTCATCGAGCAAGGGCGCAAAATCGATATCGCCATCGCCGGGCACGGTGAAGGTGCCGTTGACGATGCAGTCGGGAAAGCTCCACATCTGGTTGCGCGCCAGTTGCACCACGGGTTTGCGCACGTCCTTGAAATGCACATGGCAGATGCGCTCGATATGTTTGCGCAGCACCTCAAGGGGCTCGCCGCCGCCCATATAGCAATGGCCCGAGTCGAACAGCAGGCCGACTTCCGGGCCGGTGCGGCGCATCAATTGATCGATATCTTCGGCGGATTCGACGTAGGCGCCCATATGGTGGTGGTAGGCCAGGCGCACGCCCTGGGACAGGGTAAAGCGTGCCAGTTCGGTGAGCTTGTCGGCGTACGCCTGCCACGCCTGCTCGCTGTGAAAGCGTGGGCGTTCGATCAGACGGACGCGTGAGCCCTGGATCGAATCGGCCACTTCGCCATACACCAGCACCGTCGCGCCATTGTGCTTGAGCAACTCGACGTGGCCGGCGATGGCCTCGATTTCCTCGGCCACCGAACGCCGCGCCAGGCGGCTGGAATACCAGCCGGAGACCAGCGCCAGGTCATAGGGGCGCAGCACGTCGGCGACCCCTTTGGCGTCCTTGGGGAATTTGCCGTTGAGTTCAAACCCTTCGTAGCCGATCTCTTTACCTTCGCTCAGCGCGGTACTCAGCGGCGTTTCACCGCCCAGGGCCGGCAGGTCGTCGTTGCTCCAGGAGATCGGGTTGATGCCAATTCGGATTGCGGGCATGGCTGCACCTTTTATTGTTTTCAACTAACACTGAAAATCTGCTTTATGTGGGAGGGGGCTTGCTCCCGATAGCGGCGTGTCAGACAACACTTCTCTAACTGAACTACCGCTATCGGGGGCAAGCCCCCTCCCACATTTGATTGCATTGCACATTTGGAACTGTGATCAGGTTCGGGCGCTGCGCCAGGCGGTAATAAGCTGTTCGAAGGTGGCCTGCACCCGCTGGATCAGGGTCTCATCATCAATCTCCCCCGCCATCCACGCCTTGCTCGGTTCCTGGAAGATCGTGCGACCCACGGCAAACCCTCGGCAGGTGGTGCTCTGGCTGGCCTGCTTGAAGCCGTCGGCGAGAAATTCCGCCGAGGCGTTCAGCCCCAGCAGCACCACACCCCGGCAGTACGGGTCGCGCTCTTCGATCAGTTCGTCGAGTTTTTTCCAGTCCGCGGCCGATTGCGCCTCGATCTTCCACCACGCCGGGTAGATGCCCAGGTTGTACAGGCGCTTGAGGCTGCGGTAGAGCACGTCGGGATAGGTGGAGGGATGATCCTTGGGCGGGATGACTTCCAGCAGCAGTTCATGGCCGCTGACAATGGACGCCTCGTACAGCGCCTTGAGCTGCGCTTCCTGTTCCAGGCGCAGCAGCGGTTCGTCGTCGGGGTGAAATTGCACCAGGCACTTGATGACCTGTTCCGCAGGCCAGGCGATCAGGTTGCTGCCGATCGAGCGGCCGTGTTCGAACGCCAACGGCCGCGAGTTCTGTACCTCCACCGGGCGCGCGATCCACCAGCCACGGCCGCTGGCGGCGTTGAGCGCATCCTGGCCGAAACGCTGGTCGGCCAGCAGGCCCACATCGGCCTCGATGCCCTGCTCGCCCAGCTTGCGCTCCACGCGTTCGATGGCCTGGATAAACAATTGCTTGATCGCACTGATGCGCGCCAGATCCTGGCCGCCGCGTTGGGCCAGGTCGATCAGTTGCCAGCGGTGGTCGAAGGCAAACACGAACAGCTGCTTCCAGGTTTTGCGCGGCACGCTGACGCGGTGCAGGCGTTGCAGGGTCGCGTCCTGGTCAGGCCGGGTGATCGGCACCGGGCTATTGAACAGGTACTCCAATTCCGCAGGTGTCGGCATGGCCGGCGCGCAGGCATGGCGCGACACCACCAGGCCGCCGCAGGCATTGGCCAACTGGCTGCAACGCTCATCCGTGGCGTCGTTGAGCCAACCGCTGAGGAAGCCCGACATGAAGGCATCGCCGGCGCCCAGCACATTGAGCACTTCCACGCGCACGCCGGGGTAGATCGCACCGTCTTCGAGGCGTTCGGGAATAGCGCCGTGAATCACCGTGCAGCCTTGCGGGCCGAGCTTGACCACCAGGGTGGCGGGCGTCAGTGCGCGCACGGTGCGCAAGGCGCCGAGCAGGTCTTCACTGCCGCCGGCGATCAGGAATTCTTCTTCGGTGCCGACGATCAAGTCGAAACGCGGCAGGATCTTCTGCACATGCTGGCTGACGTTCTGGTCGGCAACGAAACGGGTCTCGCCATCGGCCTTGCCGGCCAGGCCCCAGAGTACCGGGCGGTAGTCGATGTCGAGCACGCGCTTGACGTTGTGTCTGGCCGCATAGTCCAGCGCCTGGATACTGGCCTTGTACACGCCGTCGGTGGAGAAATGCGTGCCGGTGATCAGCAGCGCCTTGCTGGAGGCAATAAAGGTTTCGCTGACGTCTTCGGCGCGCAGGGCCATGTCGGCGCAGTTTTCGCGGTAGAACACCAGGGGGAAGGTTTCGCGGTCCTTGAGACCGAGCAGCACCAGGGCGGTGAGGCGTTCCGGGTCGACCTTGATGGCGCTGACGTCGCAGCCTTCACGGGCCAGGGATTCCACCAGGAAGCGGCCCATATGGTCGTCGCCCACCCGGCTGAGCATCGCTGACTTGAGCCCCAGCCGCGCCGTGCCGAAGGCGATATTGGCCGAAGAACCGCCGAGGTATTTGGCAAAGCTGGACACGTCCTCAAGCCGCGCCCCCACTTGCTGCGCATAGAGGTCGACGCCCAGGCGTCCGAGGCAAATCAGATCCAATTGACGCCCACTGGCAAAACGAGTCTGGCCCATGCTGGCTCCTGTTATTTTTATCAGCCTGCGCTGTGCCGCCGTGGCGACGGCAAACGCTCTTTGGTGGGAGCAGACTAGAACGTCCGGCGGCGGCAATCAATATTTATTCCATAATTATTTTTAGTGGAATATTTTTTCCAATAAGCCGACATAATGCGGTGACAGCCTTCGTGCATCGTTTCAGCAGCCCGCGCAGGCCTTGATGCCGAGGTATTTTTTTGTGCCTACCCTGTAGACTTGCGCCACTCATCAGCGCACCAGACGAACACGCCAGAAGGATTGCCCATGTCCCGCACCGATCCCGAGACCCCCCTGGAAGATCCAATCGCCAGCCCTGCGATCAATGCCGAACGCCTGTTGCAGCTGATTACCGAGGAATACGAAAGCCTGCCGCGCCAACTCAAGCGCATCGCCAGCTACATGAGCCAGCAGAGCGACCGAATCATGGTCGACCGCATCAGCGACATCGCCCGCGAATGCGAAGTGCACCCCTCGGCCATCGTGCGGTTTTCCCAGCGTTTCGGCTTCAGCGGGTTCAGTGAGATGCAGGCGTTGTTTCGCGAGGCATATACCCACAAGACCACGCCGGTGCAGAACTACCAGCAGCGCATCCGCAGCATGATCGCCAACAAGTCGCAGAAGGCCAGCGGCGGCGACCTGGCGCGTGAGTGCGTCAACGCCACGTTATCCGGCATCGAACGGCTGGGGCTTGAACTGGACGACGCGGCCTTCGACAAGGCCGTGGACCTGGTGGTGAATGCCGACAATATCTACGTGGTCGGCGTACGCCGCTCATTCGCGGTGGCCGACTACCTGGTGTACAACCTGCAGCACACCAACAAGCGCATTCACCTGGTTTCGGGGCTGGGTGGCAGCTATCGCGAACAGATGCGCAGCGTGCGCGCCAATGACCTGGTGATCGCGATCAGCTTCACGCCCTACGGCAAGGAGACCCAGCACTGCCTGCGTATCGCCCAGCATCACCAGGCCAAGACGTTGATTATCACCGACAGCAACCTGTCGCCCCTGGCCAAGCGGGCGAACGCTGTGCTGTTGGTCAATGAAGGCTCCTCGTTCGCCTTCCGCTCACTGAGCGCCACGCTGTGCCTGTGCCAGGCGTTGTTCATTGCAGTGGCGTATCGGTTGGAGTTGAAGGTGGACGAAATTCACGAGCAAGTGGGATTTGACGACTAAGACTGGTTCACCGCCAACCAAATGTGGGAGGGGGCTTGCCCCCGATAGCAGGGTGTCAGTCGCTGAATCGGCTGACTGACACTCCACTATCGGGGGCAAGCCCCCTCCCACATTGGACCAGAGCCAGGCTCAGGTTTAGTGCATGAAAATGGCAATCAGGATAATCAGCGGAATTGGCACGCCGAGGAACCACAGCAGTAATGAGCGCATCATGTTCTCCTTGATTTAACGAATGTAGTTTTCGGTTTCGACGTACACCACGGCATCCCGGCGGCGACCGCCGAAGGTGGCGGCGAAGCTGGCGAAGAACGCACCGATCAGCAGCGCGACGAAGGTCCACAGCGAGGTGTAGGCCGCGACTTTGGCAGCGGTGTCGGCGGCTTGCTTGGCTTTGACCTTGGCGTCTTCGACAGCTTTACGGGCATCGCCGTAGACCTTGTCGATGCGTGCCTCGGCATCGGCCTGGCTGAGGTTGGTGCGCTGGCTGATCAACTGGGCCAGGTAGGTACGGTCTTCCGGAGCCAGTTGGCCGTCATTGCTCAATGTGCGCGCAAAGATGCGACCGACCACGGCATGGGCGGCGTCATCGCCGACGGCTGCAGGACGGTCGTCGCGGAACAGGCTGTCGACGTAGTAGCCGAAGTCGCCGCTGTGGGCGCCCTTGGCCATGCTGCCGGCGGCCTGAGACATGCCGCTGGCGGCGCCCGATGCAACGCTGGCACCGGCTTTGACGCCGCCGCTGACCACGCTGCTGACCGAACCGACCACCAGCATCGCCGTGATCAGTGTCGCTACCGCCCAGGCCAGGAAGCCGTGTGCGGTGTCACGGAAGTACACCTCATCGCCATGCATATTGGCCCACTTCACGCGCAACCGGCCGGCAATGTAGCCGCCCAGGCCCGACGCAACGATTTGGGTGAATGCCAGCCAGACAATCGTGGAAATGCCAAGCCCCTTGGCGCTCATGCCGCTGTCGGCCCACGGCGACACCGCCGAAAAGCCCAGGCCGAAACCCAGCAGCACCAGGATCAGGGACAGTGCGGCGGCGGCCGCGGCCCCAGCAAAAATCGCCCCCCAGGAAACCCCGGAGAGCGCGCTTGACTCTTGCAGCGTGGATGAGGATGTGATCATTGTTGTTTTGCTCCAGGCATGAAAAATAGTGTTACAAGTCTCAAAAAGGACAGTGCAGGCAGCGTGCCAGCCCAAACGAAAAATAAAATGCTTATATTTCAACAAGTTAACTAAATTGAACTTTTTAAAATCATGCAAGTTGCAAGAATGGCCTGTAGAGAGCGGGCGTTATGCATTCTCCGGTTGAACACCCAATGTGGGAGGGGGCTTGCCCCCGATTGCGGTGTGTCTGGTAAGAATCGACAAACTGCCCTACCCCTATCGGGGGCAAGCCCCCTCCCACACTGATTTGGATAGATGAAGTTTTATTTAGGAAACATTCAGCAACTTCTTGGCAAAATGCCCACACTTCTAGTGTGAACGCTCACCAGGTAATCCTATGACCCGCATTTTGACCATCGAGGATGACGCCGTAACGGCCCGCGAGATCGTCGCCGAGCTGAGTAGCCATGGACTGGACGTAGACTGGGTGGACAATGGCCGCGAAGGCCTGGTCCGTGCCGTCAGTGGTGATTACGATCTGATCACCCTCGACCGCATGCTGCCCGAACTCGATGGCCTGGCCATCGTCACCACCCTGCGCACCATCGGCGTATCGACGCCGATCCTGATGATCAGCGCCCTCTCCGACGTGGACGAACGCGTGCGCGGCCTGCGCGCCGGCGGCGATGACTACCTGACCAAGCCCTTCGCGTCCGATGAGATGGCCGCCCGCGTCGAGGTGCTGCTGCGACGTAAAAGCACGGTCAAGGAATTCGAAACCGCCCTGCGCGTGGCCGACCTCGAACTGAACCTGATCAGCCGCGAAGCCAGCCGCGCCGATCAGCCGCTGAGCCTGTTGCCCACCGAGTACAAGCTGCTGGAATTCTTGATGCGCAACACCGGGCAGATCCTGTCGCGGATGATGATCTTCGAGGAAGTCTGGGGCTATCACTTCGATCCCGGCACCAACCTGATCGACGTGCACATCGGTCGCCTGCGCAAGAAAATCGACCCGCCGGGCCTCACGCCGCTGATTCGCACGGTACGAGGCTCGGGATATGTCATTGCTGAACCCCTCTAAAGGCTGGCGCTCTTCCAGCAGTCGGTTGCTGGCGCTGTACAGTTCGCTGTTCGTGGCATGGAGCTGCATCCTCATGGGGGTGCTGTATTACGAGGTGTCGGGTTACCTCAGCGACCTGTCGCGCCATTCGCTGATGCAGCGCCAGCATTTGTTCCAGCGCTTCGATGGTGAAGAACTGGTGGAGGCGCTGACCACCAGCATGACGTTCGACATGAAAGGCGTGGATGCCTACGGCCTGTTCGACGAACAGTTTCGTCCGTTGAGCGGGCCGATCCGCGCCGTGCCGCCCGACTTGCCGCTCGATGGCAAGATCCACGCCCTGGCCAACTGTGTCGATTCCGACGACCCGAAACTGCCCAAGGACAGCTGCGACGCCGTGGCCACCCACACCGAAGACGGGCGCTGGCTGGTGCTGGTGCGCGCCAACGGCTCACTGTTCGGCGTGACCCGGATCATCTGGCATGCCCTGCTGTGGGCGCTGTCGCTGACCATCCTCCCGGGCATCGCCGGCTGGCACTTGCTGCGCCGTCGCCCACTGCGGCGCATTCGCGGCATTCAGGCGAGCGCCGAGGCCATCGTCGCCGGCGACCTGACGCACCGCTTGC
This sequence comes from Pseudomonas sp. 28 E 9, assembly GCF_900004785.1. Classification (NCBI taxonomy): domain Bacteria; kingdom Pseudomonadati; phylum Pseudomonadota; class Gammaproteobacteria; order Pseudomonadales; family Pseudomonadaceae; genus Pseudomonas; species Pseudomonas sp. 28 E 9. Next base: position 162,776 of record NZ_CVTK01000042.1, read on the forward strand.
CGCTGTCGAACCGGCGCGATGAGCTGGACATGCTCGCGGCCATCGTCAACGCCATGCTCGACCGCATCGAGAAGCTGATGAACGAGGTCAAAGGCGTGTGCGACAACATCGCCCACGATCTGCGCACCCCACTGACGCGCTTGCGTGCGCAGCTTTACCGCATCAAGCAACAAGCGGAGGAAGACTCGGCCAATGCGGTGAAGCTCGATGACGCGATTGCCGAAACCGACACACTGATGGCGCGTTTTCGCGGCCTGCTGCGGATTTCGGAACTGGAAGACCACCAGCGGCGTTCGGGTTTCTTGCTGATGGACCCACTGCCGCTGTTGCGCGAGCTGCATGACTTCTACCTGCCCCTGGCCGAGGAAGGGGAGCTGGAACTGCTGCTGCAGACCCCGGATTCACTCCCCTGGATTACCGGCGACCGCGCCCTGCTGTTCGAGGCCCTGGCCAACCTGCTGAGCAATTCGATCAAGTTCACCCCGCCCGGCGGCAAGGTGATCCTGCGCGCGGTCAATGATGTGGGCAGCACACGGGTCGAAGTGCTCGACTCCGGGCCGGGGATTCCTGCCGCCGAACGGGCGTCGGTGTTCCAGCGCTTCTATCGGGTCGATGAGAGTGATCAACAAGGCGGGTTTGGCCTGGGCCTGTCGATTGTCGCGGCGATTATCAACCTGCACGGCTTCAAGCTGGACGTGGCCACCAGCGAACTGGGCGGCGCGCGGCTGATATTGGAATGTCGACAGCAACTAATGCCTGAATAGGTGAAGATCCAAATGTGGGAGGGGGCTTGCCCCCGATAGCGGTGTGTCAGCCAGCTTATCTGTAGCTGACACACCCTCATCGAGGCATAGGTATCTACACAACTTTCCAGACCGTAGCAGCCAACGGTAACCACGATGCGAAGCGAGTCGCTCTTGATCTCGATCTTGATCTGCTTTTGATCTCAGGCGCCCCGTTAAACCACGCTGGCCGAACGCAGGCTTGAATCCGTGGGTAACCCGGCAGGACGCCGGGTTAGCCGCACTGGGCCAGGGATGGCCCATTGCGGCGGCCCACGGATTCAAGCCGGAGAGAGGGCACACCGAGCCTAGGCGAGGTGCCGAGTGGTGGGGCAAGAGCGTTTTGCTTACTTTTGCGCTTTTCAAAAGTGAGCCGCTGTAAAAGCGGAACCCATAGCAGCCGTTACCGCAGAAACGGATATGTACTCGGTCCAATCCAACATCCCGGCCAGCCCAGAGGCCGCCATCGGGGCAAGCCCCCTCCCACATGGGTACCTGGCCACTCAGTTCTACAGCACACTCCCCATGGCCTTGATCAATACCGGATCACGCGCGTAGATGTCCGGCGCGTACACCAGACTTCCCTGGCGATCCACTTCCACCGTCCAATACCCCAGCAGCACCGGTACCGGCGTGGCCAGCCTGAATTCATGGGTGATGCCGGTGGCCAGCAGCTCGTCGGTGCGCGTACGTTCGGCCGGGGTCACCAGCAGGTCGCGCAACAGCAGCGGTTGTTCGACCCGCACGCACCCCGAGCTGAACGCCCGTGGCCCCTTGGTAAACAGTGGCTGGCTCGGCGTGTCATGCAGGTACACCGAATACGGGTTGGGGAAACGCATCACGATCTTGCCCAACGGGTTGCGCGGGCCCGCCTCCTGGCGCAGCAGGATATTGCCGGGACGCGCCCAGTCGACCTGCTCCGGCGTCAGCGGGTGGCCTTCAGCATCCAGCACTTGCAGGTTCTGCTGGCGCAGGTATTCCGGATTGAGGCGGATGGCCGGCAGCTTGTCCTCGCGCATGATGGTGGGCGGGATGGTCCATGTCGGGTTGAGGGTCAGCCGCGTGATGCGCGATTTGAGCAGCGGTGTCTGGCGCTCGGCGCGGCCCACTTGCAGGCGGGTCTGCCACACGGGAATGCCGCTCTGGTACACGCTCAGTTGCGCGGCCGCGACGTTGACCACCACGCCTTCGGGCTCCAGGTCCCGGGCCAGCCAGCGGAACCGCTCGAGGTTGATGCGCAACTGGTCGCGGCGCATCGCCGGGCTGATATTGAGTTCAGCCACGGTGCCGGCGCCGATCACACCGTCGGCCTGCAGGGAATGGCTGAGCTGGAAGGCTTTGACCGCAGCGGCCAGCTCGGGGCCGTACTGCCGGGCGCTGCCCTTGGGTTCAGAGGTCAGGTAACCGCCGCGGTAGAGGCGCCGCGCCAGTTCCGGCACCCGTGGGTCTTCCATGCCCGGACGCAACAGCGGCCCACTGCCCACCGCCTCCCACTGCGGCAACGGCTGCTGGCGCGCACTGGAATAAGCGTTGCGCAGGCTGCGATACAAATCCGCGCTGGGCCGCGCCTGATCGAACGCCTGGGCCATGTCCTGCAAGCCGGTGGCGGCGAAGGCCAGCACGGCGGTGCCTGGGTCGTCGGCCGGCGGCTGGGCATGCCAGAGCGGTTCGAAGCGCGATTGCTGCAGGCGCCCGAAGTGCAAATCCTGCAGGGCCTGGAGGTACTGCTGGCTGATCGCAATATCGCTGCACAGCACATTGGCCGTGGCATCTGCAGCGGGCAGGCTATAGTGGGTGGGATCCAGGCCATCGTCGGCGAGCATCAGCAACTGGTCGTGCAAGGCCTGCCGACGCTCTTCGGAAGACCACAGCGGCACGTCGCCCTGCTGCTGGTAAAAGGCTTGCAGGCGCAATTGCGCACTGGCGTCGATACGCGGCGCGAGCTGCGGGCAGACACTGGGCAGCTGCGCCAGGGCCTGTTGCAGCGGCGCCAGGTCGACCGGTGCTGGAGTCGTGACCGGCAACGGTTGCAGCGGCAGCGCTTCGGCTGTGGCGACCAGTGGTGTAACGAGCAGGCAAATGCTCAAGTAACATGCGTGTTTTTTGAACAATTGACTTAGCTCCACTCCACAGCGGGGACTCGCTTGTAGATGCTGACTTTTATGCGCCGGCTCGGGTTAACCACCCTGGGCCTGATTACGGCGAGCCTGGTGTTCCCGAGCGCTGTTGCGCTCGCCGCCAATGGCTCCCCTGCTTCTTTGTATAGCAGCCTGGCGCGCTCGGCTCCAGAACTCAATCCCATCGTGTTGAAAAGCGCCCTGAGCGCAGTGCAGTGCGCGGTCAATAACGGCGAGGAACGCTCCGATCGCCTGGCCGTGATTGACTACTCCCAACCGTCTACCGCCCGTCGCCTGTGGATTTTCGACCTGCGTAAAAAGACCCTGGTACTGCGCGACCTGGTGGCCCACGGCGCCAAGTCCGGCGAAAACTTCGCCACCGAATTTTCCAATCTCGAAGGCAGTCATCAGTCCAGCCTGGGCCTGTTCCGCACCCAGGAAAGTTACCTCGGCACCCACGGCTACTCGCTGCGCATGGACGGCCTGGAGCCTGGCTTCAATGACCTGGCCCGCGACCGCGCCATTGTGATTCATGCCGCCGACTACGTCAGCCCGCTATGGAGCAAGCGCGAAGGCCGTATCGGCCGCAGCCAGGGCTGCCCGGCGGTGCGCCCGCAAGTCGCGCGCCAAGTGGTGGACAAGCTCAAGGACGGACAATTCATGTTTTCGTGGTACCCCGACCAGCGCTGGTTGAAGTCTTCGACCTATCTCAATTGCAAACCCCAACAGGTGGCCAGTAGTCGTACAATCCGTGGCGGATAGCCTGTCCCACAGATAAAAGAGAGCGTCGCATGCTTCTACACACGTCCACCTGGATCGAGATCGGGCAGTTTCTGCAGCGCAGCCGCACGGTGATCATCCCCATCGGCTCCAACGAGCAACACGGCCCCACCGGCCTGCTGGGCACCGACTGGATGTGCCCGGAGATCATCGCCGTCGAGGCGCAGAAGCAGGCTGATATCCTGGTCGGCCCGACGTTCAACATCGGCATGGCCCAGCACCACTTGGGCTTTCCCGGCACCATCTCGCTGCGCCCTTCGACCTTTATCGCCGCGATCGGCGACTGGGTGCGCTCGCTGGCCGGGCATGGTTTTGACAAGATCCTGTTCCTCAACGGCCACGGCGGCAATATCGCCACCATCGAAGCGGCGTTTTCCGAACTCTACGCCGAAGCCAGCTTTGCCCGCCGCCCGGCCGGGTTCGCATTGAAGCTGGTCAACTGGTGGGACCTGGAAGGCGTCACCGACCTGGCGCAGCGCCAGTTCCCGGTGGGCCATGGCAGCCACGCCACGCCGTCGGAGATTGCCGTGACGCAATGGGCCTATCCGGACTCGATCAAGTCGGCCGAGTACTCGCCGCGAATCGCCAACACCGGCCCGATCCGCGAAGCGCTGGACTTTCGCGCACGTTTCCCCGACGGGCGCATGGGCTCGGACCCGGCATTGGCGACGGTGGAGAAAGGCGGTGAACTGGTGGCGCTGGCGGCGCAGGGGCTGGTCAAGACCGTGAATGCCTTCAGCAATGAGTCAAAACCCTGAGTCGAACACTATCCAAATGTGGGAGCGGGCTTGCCCCCGATAGCGGTGGGTCAGTCAGCTTATTTGTTACTGACACACTGCTATCGGGGGCAAGCCCCCTCCCACATTTGATCTGCATTTGTCCTGGGCCTGGGGTTACTGGCAATCCTGCGCAGCCTGCTCGAGCCGTGACGCCTTGATCGCCGACGCCAGCGGTTTGCGCTCGTACAGGAACACCTTGGTGCCATCCTGGGATTTATAGGCTTCCAGCACATCATCGGCCGCGATCTTGCTGGTCAACAGCACCTTGGCGTGGCGCGAGTTCTGCGTCACGGTCGAGGTGATGCCGTGCTTTTCAAGCTTGGGCAATACGCATTGCACATAGCCTTCAGGGGTTTTGGCGGTGTGCAGGGTCAGCGATGGGGCATTCGGCGCCGTGATGCAACCGGTCAGCGCCAGGGCAGAAAGAGCCAGGGCCGGGGCGAAAAAAGCGTGCATAAACATTCCTGAAAAATAACAAAATAGGTGCCTGTCGATCCGCGTATCAACCGGCGCGGCACTCTGCGGTGCAAACGCGTCATGCACCTGTACAACACTGCACGGAGTTTACGCCAGCGGCGGGTGACAGCAAATGGCCCGTACGCAGCTCATTGGCAACGGCCGGGTTGGTCAGCACGGCGGTGCCGAGCATCAGGGTGATCAAAACCAGCTGGATCAGAGTCCTCATCGCGCATTTCCTTGAGCCGCATTTCGATGAGCGGATTTTGCGCTTTTGCCGTAAAAACAGAACTTGTGATCCTTGATGGTGACTATTATTTGAACCGATAGTGTCAGGTCGCCCAACCCATAAAACCTATAAGGACCATGCCATGAAGCGTCACCAGAAAACCTTCGACCGCATCCGCGAAGCCGTATTGCCGGAGTTTCGCGAGCGCGTCGCCGATTACCTGGTCGAGTATGAAGACGTGCTGTTGAGTGACACCAGCGTTGCCGCCGCGCAATCGGCCAGTGCCCAGCAACTGCGTGGCTACCTGCGCGGTTTGAACACCACGCGCGTGCTGGGCATGGCCGATTGGGAAGACCTGGACCGGCGCGTCGCGCAAATGAACGACAGCCCTACACCCCAGGGCGTGGCTGGTTGAGCCATTCCTGCACCGATGGCCTTTGCCACTGACGCCGGGCGTAAGCCACCAGTGGCGCCGGATCTCCTTGAAATGAGGCTTCACGCTACGAGATGCGCGGTGATAAAGACAATGCGGCGTTTTTATGGGGCCATTCCTCGCGGGAATAGTGCAGCTTGATCACTTAACCCGCGAATCCGCCGGCGTCGAGGAAGTCTCGTTCTTCATCGGTGGTCTCCCTGGCCAACACCGCATTGCGATGGGGAAAGCGCCCAAACCGCTGAATGATCCGCGCATGCTCCCTGGCCCAACGATAGGTGTTGGCGTCCAGAGGCTGATTAAGTGCGATGGAGCGTTGCTGATCCTGCGGATCTTCCGAATGCTCAAACGGCAAATAACAAAACGCGCGCAGTTCGGGTTCGATCAGTTGATCCAATCCTGCGTCCACCATGCATCGCGCATACAGGCGCGCCAGCGGGTCGGTGGCGAACATATGCGCCGTGCCACGAAAAGCGTTGCGCGGATACTGGTCCAGCAGGATCAGCAAGGCCAGCGCACCGTGGGGCGTGTTCAGCCAATCCTCCAGCTCGCGCCGGGCCGCCTGCAGATGGGTGGTGTGGAAGGTCTCGCGAAAGCTCGCGTCGAATTCGTCGTCCTTGGCAAACCAACGCTTTGGGCCCGCCTGTTTCCAGAAGTCGATCACGGCCTCGGCCGATTGAACGTTCCTGTGTGTCATCAATGCCTCCGATACGCTCGTTAAACAGCGCGGCAATGCGCCAATAATGTTATATGATAACGCCTCTTTTTTTCCCAGCCTTGTGAACTGCCCCATGACCGATGCTGTTGCGCTACGCCAACGCCTGCTTTCCATCGACGCCCTGCGGGGCCTGGTGATCCTGTTCATGTTGCTCGACCACACACGCGAAACGTTCCTGCTGCACCGCCAGGTCGGCGACCCGATGAACATCGACACCACCGAGCCCGCGCTGTTTTTCAGCCGCACCCTCGCCCATCTTTGCGCGCCCGTGTTCGTGTTGCTCACCGGTATGTCAGCCTGGCTGTACGGCCAGAAAGACCAGGGTCGGCGCGCGGTGTCGGCATTTTTGTTCAAGCGTGGACTGGTTCTGGTGGTATTGGAGGTCACGCTGGTGCACTTCGCCTGGACCTTCCAGTGGCCACCGGGCCTGCTTTACCTGCAGGTTATCTGGGCGATCGGGGTGAGCATGATCGCCCTCGCCGCGCTGGTATGGTTGCCGCGCCCGCTGCTGATTACTTTGGCGCTGGTATTGATTGCCGGGCATAACCTGCTCGACGGGGTGCATTTCACCCCCGGCTCGGCCGCGCAGGTGGCGTGGTCGATCCTGCATGAGCGCAGTTTTATCGAGGTGTCCGACACCCTGCGCATTCGTGTGACGTACCCGGTACTGCCATGGATCGGCGTGATTGCCCTGGGCTACGGCCTCGGTCCGTGGTTTTCGACGACCGTGCTACCCGCCGTGCGCCAGCGTTATTTGCTGCTCGCAGGCGTCGGCGCACTGCTCGGGTTTGTGCTGTTGCGGGCGCTCAACGGATATGGCGACAAGCCTTGGCAGGCCTATGACAACGGCGTGCAGAGCGTGATGAGCTTCTTCAACGTCACCAAGTATCCACCTTCGTTGTTGTTCCTGGCGCTGACGCTGGGCATCGGCCTGCTGTTGCTGCTGGCGTTCGAACGTGCCGGGCACAAGCGCTGGATCAGCATGCTGGCGGTATTTGGCGCGGCGCCGATGTTCTTTTATCTGCTGCACCTGTATGTGCTCAAACTGATTCATGTCGCGTGTGTCGCGTTGTTTGGGCTCAATCACGGCAATTATTTCGGTTTCGACAGCGTCGGCGCCGTCTGGGCGGTGGCGTTGGTGCTGCCATTGGCGCTGTATGTGCCGGTGCGATGGTTCGCCGCACTCAAGGCGCGGCGCAGGGATATCACCTGGCTTAAATATTTTTGAGCACGCGGGCGAGCGCTCAGGGTCGTTCGAACTGATGGCGCAGTGCTTCGATACGTTCTCGGCAGATGCAGCCCTCCAGGTGATCATTGACCATCCCAAGCGCCTGCATCAGCGCATACATCGTGGTCGGGCCGACAAAGGTCCAACCGCGTTTCTTGAGCGCCCTGGACAAGCGCACCGAAGCCGGCGAGGTCGGGTTGGCGTTCCAGTACGCCATGTCCACCACCGCCGGGCGCTCCTGCGGGCCGGGCTCGAAAGACCATACCCAGCGCGCCAGCGAACCGCTTTCACTCACCAGTTCGCAGGCGCGGCGGGCATTGTTGATCGTCGACACAATCTTCGCCCGGTTGCGCACGATACCCGGGTCGCCCATCAAGCGTTCGATATCCGCCTCGCCATACTGCGCCACCTTGCGAAAATCAAAGCCGTCGAACGCCCGCCGAAACTGCTCGCGCTTGCGCAAGATGGTGATCCACGCCATCCCGGCCTGAAAACCTTCCAGGCAGATCTTCTCGTACAGCAGGACGTCATCCGCCACCGGCACGCCCCACTCATGGTCGTGGTAATGCAGGTATTGCGGCGCGGCGTTACGCCAGGCGCAGCAGGTGCGCCCGGCTTCATCCGTTGTCAGGCCTGATTGTTCCATCCATCACCTCGTGTACCGAGCGCGGATGATACGCAAAAAAATTTCCACGGCGTCAACCGCTCAAGCACCGTGCTTACCGACTCACTGGTCAGACCGGGTCCCAGCGGCCACCGAATATTTACTTGTAGTTTGAAAAAAACCGGGCGTAGACTGGCCGCGCACTGGCCTTACCGGTAAGACCACAACAATTAAGCCCTGGAACCACCAGGGCACCGAATAGAGATCCCTCCCATGCTCAGATGGTGCTCGCGTTCGATTTTCCTGCAAGTCGTGATTGGCCTGATGCTAGGCGTCATTTGCGGCCTGGCCCTTCCCGAATTCTCCTCGCAACTCAAACCCCTGGGTGACGGCTTTATCAAGCTGATCAAAATGCTGATCGGCCTGATTGTATTCTGCGTCGTGGTCAGCGGCATTTCCGGCGCCGGCGACTTGAAGAAAGTCGGGCGCATTGGCTTGAAGTCGGTGATCTATTTCGAAGTGCTGACCACCGTCGCCCTGGTGCTCGGCCTGATCATGGCCTTCAGCACCGGCATCGGCAGCGGCGCCAACATCCATCTTGAGCAGCTTTCGTCCGCCGGCCTGAACGAACTGGCCGACAAGGGCCAGCACATCAAGGGCACCAGCCAGTTCCTGATGGACCTGATTCCCAACTCAGTGATCGGTGCCTTCGCCGACAACAACGTGCTGCAGGTGCTGTTGTTCTCGGTGCTGTTCGGCAGTGCGCTGAACCTGGTGGGTGAAGCGGCATCGGGCATCTCGCGGCTGATCAACGAGCTGAGCCATGTGATCTTCCGCATCATGGGCATGATTGTGCGCCTGGCGCCGATCGGCGTATTCGGCGCGATCGCGTTCACCACCAGCACCTATGGCCTGGACTCCCTGCAACATCTGGGCAGCCTGGTGGGCCTGTTCTATCTGACCTGTCTGGCCTTCGTCGGGCTGATCCTCGGCCTGGTGATGCGCTTGTCGGGCCTGCGCATGCTGCCGCTGCTCAAGTACCTGCGCGAAGAACTGCTGATCGTGATGGGCACGGCGTCGTCCGACGCGGTGCTGCCGCAGATCATGCGCAAGCTGGAGCACCTGGGGATTGGCAGCTCCACCGTAGGCCTGGTGATTCCTACCGGCTACTCGTTCAACCTCGACGGTTTCTCGATCTACCTGACCCTGGCCATCGTCTTTATCGCCAATGCGACGGGCACCCCGCTGTCGATGACCGACCTGCTCACTATCCTGCTGGTCTCCTTGATCACCTCCAAAGGCGCCCACGGCATTCCGGGCTCGGCCCTGGTGATTCTGGCGGCCACGCTCACGGCCATCCCGGCGATTCCGGTGGTCGGCCTGGTGCTGGTACTCGCGGTGGACTGGTTCATGGGCATTGGCCGTGCCTTGACCAACCTGATCGGCAACTGCGTCGCCACCGTGGCCATCGCCCGCTGGGAAAAAGACATCGATATCCAGCGCGCCAACAAGGTACTCGACGGCCAGCAAGGCTATGCCTTCCAGACCAAGAAACCGGTATTGCCGGCGCATCAGGAGTTCTGAAAGCGGCATAGACACATGTGGGAGGGGGCTTGCCCCCGATAGCGGTAGATCAGTCACCGGATGTGCGAGCTGACACACTGTCATCGGGGGCAAGCCCCCTCCCACACTTTGATCTTCAACAGTTTTACTATCGTGTTCGCAATTTCAAGGAGTGCATGAGACGTGATCAGCACCTCAACCGTCGTCAATTCAGTCGTAGAAAAGCTGCGCGCCGCCCTGGCACGCGGGCAATGGCGCCGTGGTGAAATGCTGCCCGGCCAGCGCGAACTGGCCGAGCAGATGGGCATCAGCCGCCCGAGCCTGCGCGAAGCGGTGATCGTGCTGGAAACCCTCGGCCTGGTGCGCTCCATGCCCGGCAAAGGCGTGGTGGTGCTGGAAACCAGCGTCAGCGAGCCGCAGTCGAGCGACGCAGTGGCCGATGCCAGCCTCGAAGACATTCTGCAACTGCGCTATACCCTGGAACCCTTCATCGTCGGCCTGGTCGCCCAATCCATCAGCAGCAAGGAAATCGGCCAACTGCGCCTGACCCTGATGGACATGCGCGAAGCCCTGGATGCAGGCGACGCCGAGGCGGGCATGAACGCCTACATCGAATTTCACGAAGAACTGTTCGCCCTGACCTCCAACCCGATCTTCCAGAACGTGGTGCAGCAGACCAGCACGGCGCTCAAGCAAAGCGCCCAGGTGTTGCGCAATTCCCCGGAGCACCTGGCCGAACGCCTGCAGGAAAACGAAGCCGTGGTGCGCGCCATCCGCAACAAGAACAGCGCCCTGGCCAGTGCGGAAATGCGTCGGCACATCCTGCAGGAAGGCTTGCGCATGGGCATTCGCCTGAACATCCCGGATGACCATCTGGGCAGCTGAATAATTGGAGACAGGCCATGAACGTCCACGCCCTGCAACGCGACCCCCTGCCCTGCCTGCGCCGGGTGCCGGGCAAGAAGCCCTCGGCAGATGAGATCTATCCACGGCTGTTCGACGCCATTCTCGAGCAACGCATCGCCCCCGCCAGCCGCTTCACCGAAGAAAGCCTGGGGGAGCGCTTTGGCGTGAGCCGCAGCGTGATCCGCCGCGTCCTGACCAAGTTGTCACACCAGCAAGTGATCATCCTGCGCCCCAACCAGCGGGCCCAGGTGGCGGCGCCGGACGCCCAGCAAACCCGGCAGATTCTCGAAGCCCGACGCATGACCGAAATGACCGTGGTGCAATTGGCCTGCGCCCGGGCGACAGCGGCACAGGTACGCCAGTTACGCGAGTTGATCGCCCGCGAACGTGACTGCATCGAACGCGACCAGCGCGGGCCGGCGATCCGGTTGTCCGGTGAATTCCATTTACAACTGGCCGCTATCGCCGGGAACGGGCCATTGGCGCAGTTCCTCAATAGCCTGGTGCCGTTGACCTCGCTGGTCATTGCCCAGTACGAACGTCGAACCCGCGCCTGTTGTGCGTGGCAGGAGCATGTGGCGATTGTGGATGCGCTGGCGCAGCGCGACTCGGGCACCGCCGTAGCGCTGATGACGCAGCACCTGGACCACCTGGAAACACAGCTCCTGAAAAACCACTGATCCGACCTGGATAACGATCAACCTGTGGGAGCGCACCGCCTCTCACAGGCAAGGTGGCCAGCCGCAGCGCGTCAAGTAATTAGCACCTTGGCCCCACACGCTCTGCATAACCTGTGTCTCGCACACTTTCAGTGCTTATCACAGGTACGAACCATGTCCATCGAATCACAAACCCGAACTTCACTGTTCAACCTGCTCAAGCAGTTGAAAGAGCAGTCCGCAGCACTCCCGGCCGAGGTCAACACGGGCTTGACTGAACTCAATGCAACAGCCAAGCAGATCGGGCTTGGCCTTTACGCACTGGGCAGTTATGACAAGGCGAGGTTTCATCTGACCATCGCCGGCGCCGCAGGCGACGTGGAATCGCAATACGCCATGGCCACCTGCGAAACGCGCCTGGACGGCGGCTTTCGCCTTGTCAGCGAGGCGACCGCCAAATGGCTGCGACTGGCGGCCGCTCAAGACCATATTCCAGCATTGCTGCGCTTGGGCGACAGCGAATCCCTGGCCAGAGCCAGGACGCTGGCAACCACACCACCCCTTGCCGATACGCCCTCGGCACAGCGTTATCTGTATACGCTGACCAACGACGTACAGTGGCTGAAAAAAGCCGCTGATCAAGGCGACATCGCAGCGATGTACGAACTGAAAGACGCCTACGCCAAACGACCGGAACTGGTACCCAATCGCCTGGAACGCCAGGCACTGATCGTGGAACTGACTCAACGAGCGGCGGACAGGGGTTATCCAAAGGCAGTTTACGAGTTGGCCTTTACTACCGACGAAGCGGTCAGTGTTGAGGAAAAACAAAAAAGAATCATCCAACTGGCAATGATGGGCCAGCTCGATGGGCTGCTGGAGTACGCGTATGCGCTGGCAGGCTTGTCGCAGGACAAGAATCGGGTACACCGCACCTACGGACTTGAACGTAATCTGCCCAAGGCCTGTGCGTTGTTGAAGCTGGTCCTGACCAAGGTAGACGGCGCATTGCCCCTGCCATCGGTCGAAGACGATTATCAGGCCATCAAGCATCAAATGCAGGACACCGCCGAAAGCGACATCATCCTGGCGCAACTGCGGGGAACCATTACGCGGGTATTCCAGGTGCTCGAACCGCTGGTCATTCTAGGCTGGTGACACCGATATCCGGGGAGAAGCGTGACCCCCACCGATAAAAAAGGCCCCGTATCCTGCGATACGGGGCCTCTTCATTGCCGCTTGATCACGCCGGCTGCAACACCGACTGACCACTCAACGCCAGGTCCAGCAATTCACGGTTGGCCACCGCGTACATGGCGTAGTCCGTGCCGACCGCAGCACGGATTTCCACCATCATCGCACGCCAGCGATCCGCCATGTCCTGGTGCTGCTCAAGCCACAGGGCCACGCGGGCTTCCATGTCCTGCGGCGCGTCGGCCATTTGCAGGACCGAAATGGTGATCGCCCGTTGCTGCCAGTCCACGTCGTCGCGGAAGGCTTCGCGGGCCTGGGCCTGCCAGTTGTTGGCCACCGGCAGGTCACTGATCTGCTGCAGGTACCACGGCAGGTCCAGGGCGCTGCCGACAGCGAAGTAGGCCTTGGCCACTTCGGCGGCGTCATGCCCGGTCACGTCGGCGGCTTCGATGATCGGCAGCAGGGTGTACAGGTGGGTCGTGCCTGCAACCATGCGTGCCAACAACTCCGGTACGCCGGCCTGGGTGTAGGCCTGGTAGCGGTTCTGCCAGCCTTCGCGGGTCGGACCTTCGAGCAGTTCATCAAGCTTGAGGCCCAGCGCCGCCAGGTGCGGACCGAAGTGCGCAGTGTCACGCCCGGCGTCCTGTTCGTTGCGACGGCTGCGCAGGAACCAGCGCGTGGCGCGACGGCCCAGGCGCATCAGCTCGTCCATCAGCTCCAGTTGCACGTCGGCCGACACCTGGTGGTCCAGGGCTTCGATCTGACGGAACCAATGCGGAAGATGGAAGATATCGCGCACGATCACATAGGCGCCGGCCACGTTCGCCGGGCTCATGCCGGTCGACTCTTTGAGCCGCTGCACGAAGGTGATGCCCATGTGGTTGACCAGGTCGTTGGCGATCTGAGTGCTGACGATCTCGCGCTTCAGACGATGGCGACGCATGGCCTCGGAGAACTTGGCCACCAGGCTCGGCGGGAACGCGGTCTCCATGTCGCGGGTCAGGTACTCGTCATCCGGTACCTGGGACTTGAGCAGCGCTTCCTTGAGGTCGATCTTGCTGTAGGAGATCAACACCGACAGCTCCGGACGCGTCAGGCCCTTGCCCGTCGCGGCGCGCTCGACAAGCTGCTCCTCGGTCGGCAGGTACTCGATGGCGCGGTCCAGCTTGCCACGGCCTTCCAGGTCGCTCATCAGGCGCTTGTACTCGGCGGCGCGCTCGTAAGCCTTGCGCGCAGCCAGGGACAGGGCCTGGGTCTGCTTGTAGTTGTTGCCCAACACCAGGTTGCCGACTTCGTCGGTCATGCTCGCCAGCAACTGGTTGCGCTGCTTGTCAGTCATGTCACCGGCCTGCACCACTTCGTTGAGCAGGATCTTGATGTTCACTTCGTGGTCGGAGCAGTCCACGCCACCGGCGTTGTCGATGAAGTCGGTGTTGGAACCGCCGCCATTGAGGCCGAACTCGACACGGCCCAGCTGGGTCATGCCCAGGTTGCCGCCCTCGCCCACCACTTTGCAGCGCAGCTCGTTGCCGTTGACGCGCAGCGCGTCGTTGGCCTTGTCGCCCACATCGGCGTGGCTCTCGGTGCTGGCCTTGACGTAGGTACCGATACCGCCGTTCCACAACAGGTCCACCGGCGCCTTGAGCAAGGCGTTGAGCAGTTCGGTCGGGGTCAGCTTGTCGGCCTTGATGTCGAAGCGTTCTTTCATCTGCGCCGAGATGGCGATGCTCTTGGCGCTGCGCGAGAAGATCCCGCCGCCTTCGGACATGATGCTGGTGTCGTAGTCGGTCCAGGCCGAACGCGGCAGCTCGAACAGGCGCTGGCGCTCGACGAAGCTGGTGGCCGGGTTCGGGTTCGGGTCGATGAAGATGTGCAGGTGGTTGAAGGCCGCGACCAGTTGCAGCTTGTCGGACATCAGCAAGCCGTTACCGAACACGTCACCGGCCATATCGCCGACGCCCACCACGGTGATGCTGTCTTCCTGCACATTGATGCCGCGCTCACGGAAGTGACGCTGCACCCCGACCCACGCGCCCTTGGCGGTGATGCCCATTTTCTTGTGGTCGTAACCGGCCGAACCACCGGAGGCGAACGCATCGCCCAGCCAGAAGCCGTAGTCGATGGCGATGCCGTTGGCGATGTCGGAGAAGGTCGCGGTGCCCTTGTCGGCCGCCACTACCAGGTACGGGTCATCGTTGTCATGGCGCACGACGTTGGCCGGCGGCACCAGGGCGCCGTCCTTCAGGTTGTCGGTGATGTCCAACAGGCCGGAAATGAAGATGCGGTAGCAGGCGATACCCTCGGCCGCGATCTCGTCACGGCTGCCGCCCAAGGGCAGGCGACGCGGCAGGAAGCCGCCCTTGGCGCCCACCGGCACGATCACCGAGTTCTTCACCTGCTGGGCTTTTACCAGGCCGAGCACTTCGGTACGGAAGTCTTCTTCACGGTCGGACCAGCGCAGGCCCCCACGGGCGACGTTGCCAAAGCGCAGGTGCACGCCTTCGACGCGGGGCGAGTAGACGAAGATCTCGAACTTCGGCACCGGCTTGGGCAGCTCGGGGATCGCATGCGGGTTGAACTTGAAGCTGAAGTACGACTTGTTCTGGCCGTTGGCGTCGGTCTGGTAGAAGTTGGTGCGCAGGGTCGCCTTGATCAGGTCCAGGTAGCGACGCAGGATGCGGTCTTCGTTGAGCACCTGGACATCGTCCAGGGCGGCGAGGATCGCTTGTTCCAGGCGTTGCTGCTTGTCTTCCAGGTCGTCGGCGGTGAGCTTGCGCGCCAGGTAGAAGCGGGTCTTGAACAACCGGGTCAACTCGCGGGCGATGTCGGTGTGGTTGTTCAGGGTGCTGGCGATGTAGCCGAGGTCGAAGCCCAGGCGGATCTGCTTGAGGTAACGGGCGTAAGCGCGCAGCAGCGCCACGTCACGCCATGGCAGGCCGGCGGTGAGTACCAGGCGGTTGAACGCATCGTTCTCGGCATCGCCGTGCACGATGTGCACGAAGGCATCCTGCAGGGTGTCGTTGAGCTGCGAGATATCCAGGTTCACGCCTTCGGCGGCGATGAACGCGAAATCATGGATCCAGAACTCGCGGCCATTGGCATGGCGCAGGCGGTACGGGAACTCACCCAGCACGCGCAGGCCCAGGTTCTCCAGGATCGGCAGCACGTCGGACAGCGCCAGCGGGGTGTCGGCGTGGTAGAGCTTGCAATGCAGCTCACGCTGGCCGGAGACCTGGCCCAGCGGCTGATAGAAGCTCATCACCAGCGGGTTGGCTTCGGTCAGACTGTTGAGGTGCTGCATGTCGACCACGGCCGAATGCGCGGCGAAACGCTCGCGATAGCCGGCCGGGAAACCTTTCGGGAAGTCCGCCAGCACGTTGGTGCCGTGGGCTTCGCCGAAGCTTTCGACCACCAGGCTGGCGTAGTCGTCCTGCCAGCTGCGGCAGGCCTGCACCACTTCCTTTTCCAGTTGCAGCGGGTCGATGTCCAGGCGGTTCTTCGGGTCAACCCGCAGAATCAGTTGCACACGGGCCAGCACGGACTCGGAGAAGAAGGTCCAGAATTCGCAGTCCGAGGCTTTCAGGCGATCCATCAGCACTTGCTGGATTTTCTGGCGCACTTCGGTGGAATAGATGTCGCGCGGCACGTAGGCCAGGCAGTAGCAGAAACGGCCATACGGGTCTTTGCGCAGGAACACGCGGATCTTGTTGCGTTCCTGGATCTGCACGATCGACATGACGGTGCTGAACAACTCGTCGACCGGGGTCTGGAACAGGTCGTCGCGAGGCAGCACTTCAACCACCTGGGCCAGTTCCTTGCCCAGGTGCGCCTTGGCCTGGAAGCCCGAGCGGCGCTCGATTTCCGCGACCTTGCGGCGGATGTAAGGAATCACCCGCACGCTTTCGCCATACACCGAGGAGGTGTACAGGCCCATGAAGCGGTGTTCCTTGATGACCTTGCCGTCGGCGCTGATTTCGCGGATCGACACATAATCCGGATACGCCGGGCGGTGTACGCGGCTCGGGTGGGCAGCCTTGGCGAACGACAACACGGTCGGTTCGCGCAGGTAGGCGACGGCGTAGTCTTCGATGCGCAGGTCTTCGGCGGTCAGGCCGGCGCGCAGCAACTTGGTCAGACCGAGGAAGGAGTCGGCGTCATATTCGATATGACCGCCGTCCGCCTCGTCACGTACCACGAACTCTTCATAGCCCAGGAACGTGAAGTGGTTGCCCACCAGCCACTCGAGGAAATTCTTGATCTCGGCTTTTTCTTCGCCGTCGATAGCGAAAGCGCTGGCGTCGATACCGGCCAGCAGGTCCTGGACCTTGGCTTTCATCGGTTCGAAATCGGCCACGGCCACGCGCACTTCGCCCAGCACCTGCTCGAGCTCTTTGCTCAGCACGTTCAGCTCGGCGGCGTTGGCGCAGCGGTCGATTTCCAGGTACATCAGCGATTCTTGCAGGATGCCTTCGCCCTGGGTGCCCTTGGGCAGCACTTCCAGCAGTTCGCCCTTGCTGCCACGGCGCACACTGAGCACGGTGGTTTGCAGGGTGTGGATGCTGTAGCCGCGGCGGTTGAGCTCGGTACGCACCGAGTCGACCAGGAATGGCAGGTCATGGTGCAGCACTTCGACCGCAGTGTGGGTCGATTGCCAGCCATGACGTTCGTAATCGGGGTTGTAGACCCGCACTTGCGGTTGGGTGTGATCGAAGCGCTCAAGCAGGCGCCAGGCAGACAGGGTGCAACCGGCCAGGTCGGAAAGGCGACGCTGGGTCAGTTCGTCCAGGGAAATGATGCCGAAGAATTGCTCAGCGAACAGCGCCACTTGTGGCAGTGCCTGTTCACTGATGTGCTGCGCCAGTGCCGCTTGCAGTTGGTGCTGGAAGTCGGCCTTGCTGGCTGCGGTGAAGAACGCCATCTGTGGTACTCCGCTTGGGCTTGTTATTGATGGAAGCGTCGCGTGTTATCCCCCTGCGGGGAGACCGTCAGCTCTGTTCGTCGGTCACGATAAACGATTCAGAGTGACAGGTGGGTGAAGCTGGACAAGACAGTCAGGTCACATACAACCTCCACCGGATGCGCACCTTGCCGGGTGACGGTACGACGGGCAGGTCAGGCGCCTGGCACGGAGCACATCCGTTGCGCAGCTTAACGAGTGTGGGAAGCGCGCTGCTTGCGGTGCTGCGACATATTCGGTCATCGGCAAGCAGGTGTGGGGTTGCAACTTGGGCAACCGGTTTTTTTCGGGTAAAAAACCACCTGCTTTCAAGCCTGCGAGTGCCAGAAATGACTGATACCGCTCGCAAGGTCATGCCCAGGGGTGTGACACATCGTGCAGCATAAAATTCGCCGCAATGGCACAATTGCCCCGCGCAACGCCCCTCCCCAACACAGGATTCTCCATGCTGCAGCTGAAAACCGATGCCTTGATGGCCACTCCGTGCGACGACGAAGAAGACAACATGGCCATGCTCTGCTGCCACGGCAAGAATGGCGAGATGTTCATGCTCAGCCGTTACCCGGACGAAGACGACGTGGAGTTGACCTGGGATTATGAGCCATCGACGCTGGCCGGGCTCAAGGTAACGCTGAGCGACACCACTCTGTCGGTAGAACTGGCCGCCGGTGATGCCGATGCGCTGGGGGGCAAGGACCACCTTGAGATTACTCATGCCACGGCCGCATCCGACCTGGCCGAGGTCGAACAGACCCTGCAGAACATCCTCAAAGGCACCGGCACCTTCACCCGGATTTAAGCTGCACCGAAGGAGGGCGCTTGCCCTGATACTGTAGGAGCGAGCTTGCTCGCGAAAAACTCACAGGCACCGCGTTCATTCAGGAAACGCGCGTTATCGTTGACGTTTTTCGCGAGCAAGCTCGCTCCTACACAACGCAGCCGCGCCCACCCGTAACCACGATGCGAAGCGAGCCGCTCTTGATCTGGCTTTTGATCTTGATCTTAGGCGCCCCGTTAAACCACGCTGGCCGAACGCAGGCTTGAATCCGTGGGCCCACGGATTCAAGCCTTCGATCGGGCACACCGAGCCCAGGCGAGGTGCCGAGTGGTGGGGCAAGAGCGTTTTGCTTACTTTTGCGCTTTTCAAAAGTGAGCCGCTGTAAAAGCGGAACCATTAGCAGCCGTTACCTAAATAATGGATATGTACTCGGTCTGATCCAAGATACTGGCTGGCCCTGAGGCCGCCATCGGGGGCAAGCCCCCTCCCACATTTGGACCTCGGAGCGTCAGGTAGATACGCGTTGGCTGTGCGGCCGTCACCGGAGCAAGCCCCCTCCCACCTCGACTGTGCTCACCCCAGCAAGCCCCCCCCTACACAAAATTCCTACAAGTTTTGCCAAAAATACCCGTCACGCCGTTAGTCGCCACACCCCGCGATGCATTAAAGTAAGCCCCCCAGGCCGGTGTTTTTTTCCTGACACCCAGGCTCATCTTTTCCAGGAACCGTCATCGATGGAACATCGTGAAGCGCTGCTAGCGCTGCGAACCTTTCTTTCTACGCAGATTCTCGGCCAGGAAAAACTCATCGATCGCCTGCTGATCGCCCTGCTCGCCGACGGCCATATGCTGGTCGAAGGCGCGCCGGGCCTGGCCAAGACCAAGGCCATCAAAGAGCTGGCTGAAGGCATCGAAGCGCAGTTCCATCGTATCCAGTTCACCCCCGACCTGTTGCCCGCCGACATCACCGGCACCGAAATCTATCGTCCGGAAACCGGCAGCTTCGTGTTCCAGCAAGGCCCGATCTTTCACAACCTGGTGCTGGCGGACGAAATCAACCGTGCGCCGGCCAAGGTCCAGTCGGCGTTGCTCGAGGCCATGGCCGAGCGCCAGGTCAGCGTGGGGCGCAGCACCTACGAGCTGTCGCCACTGTTTCTGGTCATGGCCACGCAAAACCCCATCGAGCAGGAAGGCACCTACCCGTTGCCTGAGGCCCAGCTCGACCGGTTCCTGATGCACGTCAAGATCGGTTTCCCGGATGCCGCCGTCGAACGGCGCATCCTGCAACAGGCCCGTGGCGAAGCGCTCAACGGCGAAACCAAGCCCGAGCGCCGCGTCAGTCAGCAGGCGATCTTTGCCGCGCGCAAGGAAATCCTCGGCCTGTACATGGCCGATGCGGTGGAGGAATACCTGGTGCAACTGGTCATGGCGACGCGCACCCCGGCCAAGTTCGACCCGGAAATGGCCGAGTGGATTGCCTATGGCGCCAGCCCGCGCGGCTCCATCGCCCTGGACCGCTGCGCGCGTGCCCATGCCTGGCTGGCCGGTCGCGACTTCGTCAGCCCCGAAGATATCCAGGCGGTATTGTTCGACGTGTTGCGCCACCGCATCATCCTGTCGTTCGAAGCCGAGGCCGCGGGTGTAGACCAGGACCGCGTGGTGCAACGCATCCTTGACGTCGTTGCCGTCGCTTGAAGTCGATGAACGCGAGCGCGGGTATCCACGTCACGCTCAGTGAATTGATCGAGATGCGCCATCGCGTGCGGGAAGTGCAATTGTTTTCCACCCCCGGCCAGCGCAGCCCGTTGATCGGCCTGCATCACTCCAAGCTGCGCGGGCGCGGTGTGGATTTCGACCAGGTGCGCGTGTATCAGGCCGGGGACGACGTGCGCACCATCGACTGGCGCGTGACGGCGCGTACCCAGGAGCCCCACACCAAGCTGTTCCACGAAGAGCGCGAACGGCCGATTTTCATCATGGTCGAGCAAAGCTGCCGGCTGTTTTTCGGCTCGGGGCAGATGTTCAAGTCGGTACTCGCCGCACAAGCCGCCAGCCTGATCGGCTGGGCGGCGCTGGGGCATAACGACCGCGTGGGCGGCCTGGTGTTCGGCGACAGCGAGCATTACGAAATCAAACCCCGGCGCAGCAAGCAAAGCCTGCTGCAACTGCTCAACCGCCTGGTGCGGGTCAACCAGAGCCTCACCACCGAGAGCCTTCCTGAAGCCGACGCGCTGGGCATGGCCCTGCGCCGTGGCCGCGAAGTGCTGCGCCCGGGCAGCCTGGGCATTGTGATCTGTGATGAACGAGCGCTCACCGAAGGCGCCGAGCAACAGTTGAGCCTGCTGTCGCGCCACTGCGACCTGCTGCTGTTGCCCATCTCCGACCCGCTGGACCACGCCCTGCCCGCCGCCGGCTTGCTGCGCTTTGCGCAACGAGGCGCGCAACTGGAACTGGACACGCTCAATTTCGATTTGCGCCAGGCCTACAAGGCCCAGGCCGAAGCGCGCATCGCCCGCTGGGAATTGCTCGCGCAGAAGCTACGGGTGCTATTGATGCCATTGAGCACCCAGAGTGAAATGGTCGAGCAACTGCGCGAATACCTCAACCCGCAACGCCCGGTCAAAAAACAATGAGCAGCCTCGACCAACTGCAACCGCTGATCGCCCCGCCGGCCATCGGCTTCTGGCCGCCCGCGCCGGGCTGGTGGCTGCTGTTGCTGGTGATCCCGTTGCTCGGCTGGGGCGCCTGGCGGCTGCGGCGCTGGCTGCCCGCCCGCCAGCCTATCGCGCGCGCCGAACAACCCCTGGACCCGCTGCGCATCGCGGCCCTGGCGGAGCTGGCGCTGATGCCCAAGCCCTATGACGGCGCGCCCGCCGGTGCCTGGCTGCAACAACTCAATGGCCTGCTCAAGCGCCTGTGCCGCAACGACTACCCCTACAGCCAAAGCCACACCCTCAACGGCCGCAAATGGCTGGCGTTCCTGGATAACCGCTGCCCCGCCGCCGGCCTCACGCGCTGGATGGTGCTGGTCGAAGGCGCCTACAAGCCCGAATGCAAACTCGACGACAAGGCCATCGCCGGCCTGACGCAAGCCGTCGACACCTGGATTCGCAAACATGTTTGAGTTCGCCTGGCCGTGGATTTTCACCCTGTTGCCGTTGCCGTGGCTGATGCGCCTTATCCTGCCGGTGGCCGACAGCGGCGAACCGGCCTTGAAGGTCAGCTACCTCACCGACCTCCAAAGCCTGGCCCGGCGCCGCGCCCGGATCAATCTGCCGGGCTGGCGCCAGCAGGCACCGTACGTGGTGCTGTGGCTGCTGCTGTTGACCGCCGCCGCACGCCCGGAATGGCTTGGCGAGCCGCTGCCGATTGCCGCCAGTGGCCGCGACCTGCTGGTGGCCGTGGATGTCTCCGGTTCCATGGACTTTCCCGACATGCACTGGCAGGACGAGGACGTCAGCCGCCTGGCCCTGGTCAAGCACCTGCTCGGTGACTTTCTTGAAGAGCGTGAGGGCGACCGCGTAGGCCTGATCCTGTTCGGCAGCCAGGCCTACCTGCAAGCGCCGCTGACCTTCGACCGGCGCACCGTGCGCACCTGGCTGGACGAAGCGCGCATCGGCATTGCCGGCAAGAACACTGCGATCGGCGACGCCATCGGCCTGGCCTTGAAACGCTTGCGTCAGCGCCCGGCGCAAAGCCGCGTGCTGATCCTGGTGACCGACGGCGCCAATAACGCCGGGCAAATCGACCCGCTCACCGCCGCGCGCCTGGCCGCTGAAGAAGGCGTGAAAATCTATCCGATCGGCATCGGCGCCGACCCCGAGCAAACCGGTTCCCTGGGCATTCTGGGCGTAAACCCGAGCCTGGACCTCGACGAACCGGCGCTCAAGGCCATCGCCGAGGCCACCGGCGGCCAGTATTTTCGCGCCCGTGATGGCAAGGAGCTGGAACAGATCAAGGCCACCCTCGACACCCTGGAGCCCGTCGAACAGCAACCCACCCGCGCCCGCCCCGCTCACGCGCTGTACAGCGGCCCTTTGGCCCTGGCGCTGCTGCTGAGCCTGTTGCTGGTGGTGCAGGAGCGCTGGCCGAACAACGCCTTACAGCGGCTGTACGACAAACTGTCGAGCAGGGGCCTGTTCCTGCCACAAAGCCCTGAATGGCGACAGCGCCTCAAGCGCCTGCGCCTGCGGAGACGTCGATGATCGCCTTGTGGCCGCACTGGCTGCGTCCCTGGTGGCTGTTGCTGCTGCCGCTGCTCGGCTGGTTGCTGTGGCAACTGTGGCACCGGCAAAAGCGCGCCGGACGCTGGCAGATCATCCTGCCGCCGGCCTTCCACGCCGTACTGCTCAGCGGCGGCAACGGTCGCGAAAGCAAATCCCCCTGGGTCGTGCTGGGCATCGCCTGGCTGCTGGCCGTGCTGGCGCTGCTGGGCCCCAGTTGGCAGCGGGTTGAACAACAGAGCCAAAAGCCTTCCGACCCGCTGGTGGTACTGCTGGAACTCACCCCCGAAATGCTCGCCACCGACAGCCCGCCCAATCGCCTCGAGCAGGCGCGGCGCAAGCTGTACGACCTGTTGCAGGCGCGCACGGATGCACAAACCGCCATCGTCGTGTATGCCGGCAGCGCCCACACCCTGGTGCCGCTGTCCGATGACCTGGCCACCAGCCGTAACCTGCTTGAAGCGCTGCGCCCCTCGATCATGCCCGAGCCCGGCCACCGCGCCGACCTCGCGGTGGACAAGGCCCTGGCGCTGCTCAAGCACGGCGGCCTCGGCCAGGGGCGCCTGCTGCTGATCGGCTCGTCGTTGTCCAAGCAGGAACGCCAGGGCATTCGTCTGCTGCTGCAAGGTAACCAGACGCCAAGCCTGACGATCCTCGGCATCGGCAGCCGTGAAGGCACGCCGGTCACCCAGGAAAGCGGCGAATTCCTCAAGGACGAACAGGGTGCGATTCTGATCCCGCGCCTGGACAGCCCGACCCTCAAGGCGTTCGCCAGCGAAATGGGCGGCCGCTACCGAGCGGCGCGCCTGGACGACAAAGACCTGCGGCAACTGGGCGTACTCGATCCGCCCCAAACCCTGCGCGACGACGGTCAGCGACTGCGCCTGGACACCTGGGCCGACCAAGGTTACTGGCTGCTCCTGCCGCTGCTGCTGTTGGCCGCCTGCGCCGGACGGCGCGGCTGGCTGTTTTGCCTGCCGCTGCTCTTGATGGCCGCACCGCAGCCCAGCTACGCCTTCGAATTCCAGGACCTGTGGCTGCGCCCCGACCAGCAGGGCCAGTACCTGCTGAAGAAAAAACGCCCCGCCGAGGCCGCCGAACGCTTCCAGGACCGGCAATGGCAAGGCGTGGCCCTGTACGAAGCGGGCAACTACGCCGAGGCCATCAAGCGTTTTGCCGAAGCTGACACCGCCTACGCCCACTACAATCGGGGTAACGCCCTGGCCCGGTCCGGTGCGCTGGAAGCTGCAGTCGACGCCTACGAACAGGCGCTGGAAGCCCAGCCCGATCTGCAACCGGCCTTGAAAAACAAGGCGCTGGTGGAAAGCCTGCTGCAGCAACACGCGCAGCCCGAGCCCGACGAAGCGGAAAAAAACCAGGATGACGAAACCACCCAACCCGGCCAAACTGCGCAACCGGGCGCCGACGGGCAAAAGGCCGAGGGTGGCGAGCAATCCGCTCAGGGCCAGGGCCAGACCGGCAACGGCGCTACCGACACGGCTACCGCGCCGCCCACCGGCAGCAACGAAGTGCCCGGCAGCGAACTGGGCGATGAGCACACCACCACGCCGCCGCTGCGCCCAACCGATGCCAGCCTTGACGGCGAACACCGCCAGGCGCTGGAGCAATGGCTGCAGCAGATCCCGGACAACCCCGGCGAGCTGCTGCGGCGCAAATTCTGGTACGAACAGCAACAGCATCAGGACAAGACTCGATGAGCCGCCGCACCACCCTTCTGCTCCTGCTCGCCTTGTCGGCAGGCCACGCCCAGGCGGCGAACCTGGTCGCCAGCGTGGACCGCAGCCGCCTCAATTCCGGGGAAACGGTGGAACTGACGGTGGAGTCCAGCGACGTGACCCAGTTCGGCAAACCCGACCTGTCGCCCCTGGATGCACAGTTCGAAGTCAGCGGCACGCGCCAGATCAACCAACTCACTACCCTGGGCGGCGATAACCACGCGACCACGCGCTGGATCATCACCCTGTTGCCCCGGGAAAACGGCACGGTGGTGATCCCGCCTCTGCAGGTGGGCGAGCTCAAGACCCAGCCGATTACCCTGCAGGTGGTGGAAACCGCCAGCCAGAACACCAGCGCCGAACTGGCGCCGGTGTTTGTCGAAGCCAGCCTCGACCAGACCAGCGTCTATGTGCAGGCCCAGGCCCTGTTGACCGTGCGCGTGTATCACTCGGTGTCGCTGTATGACGACAGCAGCCTGACGCCCCTGCAAATTCCCGATGCACGCGTGGAGCAACTGGGCGAGTCGCGCACCTATGAAAAAGTCATCAACAGCATTCGCCATGGCGTGATCGAAACCCGCTACGCGATCTACCCCCAGCGCAGCGGGCCGTTGGCAATTGCGGCGCAGACATTCAGCGCCACGTTGGTGGAGTCACGCCCGCCGCAGGAGAACACCCTGCAGGGCACCAAGCCGGGCAAGCTGATCCACGCAAGCTCGGCCCCCCTGGCGCTGACGGTCAAGCCCAAGCCCGAGTTCTACCCCGCCGACGCGCCGTGGTTGCCGGCGCGCAGCCTGAGCCTGAACGAAGCCTGGAACCCCGCGCCGGAGCATGTGCAGGTCGGTGACTCGCTGACGCGCAGCCTCACGGTCAAGGTCGAAGGCCTGTCCAGCGCGCAACTGCCGGCGCTGCCCAGCACCGAAGTCAACGGCCTGCGGCGCTACCCGGATCAACCGGTATTGGGCAACGAGACCCGCGACCGCGGCCTGGTCGGCAGCCGTGAAGACCGCGAAGCCCTGGTGCCCACCCGTGCCGGAGCGCTGGAACTGCCCGCCGTGGAAGTGGTGTGGTGGAACACCCACGAAGACCACCTTGAACGCACCACCCTGCCGGCCCGCACCCTGCAAGTGGCGATCAACCCGAGCCTGGTGGTGGACACCCCCGCCATGCCGACCGTCATCACCGCGCCGGACGACGAGCGCCTGTGGCTGTGGCAACTGAGCACCGTGCTGCTGGCCTGCACCACCTTGCTGGGCTTCGGCCTGTGGTGGCGCGCCCGCCGCCAGCCCGCCGTGCAACGCGCCGCGCAAACCGGCCCCAGCCCGCGCACCCTGCTCGAGGACCTCAAGCGCGCCACCCAGGCCAACGACCCCCAGGCCACCCGCCAGGCCCTCGACGCCTGGGCGCGCCAACAACCGGAAACCCTGGCCGACATGGCGGCGCGCTTCGTGCCGCTGTCGGATGCCCTGGACGGGCTCAATGGCGCGCTGTACAGCGAGAGCGGCCAGTATTGGCTGGGCGAAGACCTGTGGCGCGCGATCAAGGCCATCCCCGTGGCAGAGCGCGAACAAGACCCGGCCCTGGACACCACCAGCCTGCCGCCGCTCTATCCCAAGTAAAACGATCAATCCCCCAAAACACTGAAGATCCAAATGTGGGAGGGGGCTAGCCCCCGATAGCGGTGTATCAGCGACAACAGCGCTGGCTGACACACCGCATCGGGGGCAAGCCCCCTCCACAGGATCGCGCCCACTCAGATATATCCCACAACCGTTTCAGGTTGTCCCTCGGAACTTCGCTGGCTAACCTCCTCGCCGTCGCTGCCAATTCAGCGACCGGATTTGACCGTCCGATTTCAAAAGAGCAACTGCGCCAACACCAATCTGGGCGTTTTTTTACGTCTGATGTATCGTGTCGCGGCAGCTGTACGCGGGATACCTTCGGGTATGCCGGTTTTGCTCCTTTTGACCGGTCGGTCAACCCGCGTATTGCTGCCACCCTCTTCGATTGACCGCGAATCGTGGCAGCTCCATTCTTAAAGGAGTTTCACCATGATCAAAGACACCCCCAATCCTCCAGAACAACTCTTTACCGTACGCCCCAACCTGGGCACGGAAACCTTGCTGGTCAACGCCTCCCAGGACCTGGCATCCATCACCGACATCGCCACCCACCTCGCTTTCGAAATCAGCGGACCCCATCGCAATGTAGCGCTGGGCATCTGCCGGATGCTTGAAGGCGTGCAACTAATGGTGGACAAGGTGCTGGATGAGGCCTGCCCAGCCACGTAAATCTGGAGCGTATAAAATCCTCCAAAACACTGAAGATCCAAATGTGGGAGGGGGCTTGCCCCCGATAGCGGTGTATCAGCGACAACAGCGCTGGCTGACACACCGCATCGGGGGCAAGCCCCCTCCCACAGGATCGCGCCCACTCAGATATATCGCCACCCACCTCGCTTTCGAAATCAGCGGACCCCATCGCAATGTAGCGCTGGGCATCTGCCGGATGCTTGAAGGCGTGCAGCTAATGGTGGACAAGGTGCTGGATGAGGCCTGCCCAGCCACGTAAATCTGGAGCGTATAAAATCCCCAAAACACTGGAGATCCAAATGTGGGAGGGGGCTTGCCCCCGATAGCGGTGGGTCAGCGACAACAGCGCTGGCTGACACACCGCATCGGGGGCAAGCCCCCTCCCACATTTGGACCGCGGATCGACACACGATACCGGTCGGCTCTAAGGCCGCCGCGCTTTTGCTTTTGATCTTGAGCGCCCCGTTAAACCACGCTGGCCGAACGCAGGCTTGAATCCGTGGGCAACCCGGCAGGACGCCGGGTTAGCCGCACTGGGCCATGGATGGCCCATTGCGGCGGCCCACGGATTCAAGCCGGCGTTCGGGCACACCGAGCCCAGGCGAGGTGCCGAGTGGTGGGGCAAGAGCGTTTTGCTTACTTTTGCGCTTTTCAAAAGTGAGCCGCTGTAAAAGCGGAACCATTAGCAGCCGTGACCGAAGAAACGGATATGTACTCGGTCTGATCCAACATCCTGGTCGGCCCAGAGGCCGCCATCGGGAGCCCCCCTCCCACATTGGATTTCACTCAGTCCAGATCACGTGCATCATGGCGCTCAGCCAACTGACCGTCGCCCGACACCCGATTCACCCGCCGCCCACGCTGCACCGCCGGCCGCGCATCGATCGCATCGGCCCAGCGCAACACATGCTTGTACTCATGCACCGACAGAAACTCCGCCGCCCCATACAAGCGCCCTTTCACCAACCCGCCGTACCAGGGCCAGATAGCGATATCGGCAATGGTGTACTCATCCCCGGCAATGTACTCGCTCACCGCCAGGCGCTTGTCCAGCACATCCAGCTGCCGCTTGGCCTCCATGGCAAAGCGATTGATCGGGTACTCCATCTTGCTTGGCGCATACGCATAGAAATGCCCGAAGCCGCCGCCCAGATACGGTGCGCTGCCCATCTGCCAGAACAGCCACGACAGGCACTCGGCACGCGCCGCAGGTTCGGCGGGGAAGAACGCCGCGAATTTTTCGGCCAGGTATTGCAGGATCGCGCCCGACTCGAACACGCGAATCGGCGCCGCGCCGCTGTGATCCATCAACGCCGGAATCTTCGAATTCGGGTTGACCCCCACGAAGCCGCTGCCGAACTGGTCGCCGTCGCCGATCTTGATCAGCCATGCGTCGTATTCGGCGCCGGTGTGCCCGAGGGCCAGCAACTCTTCGAGCAGGATGGTGACCTTCTGCCCGTTGGGCGTGGCCAGGGAATACAGTTGCAAGGGATGCTTGCCCACCGGCAGCGCTTGCTCATGGGTGGCGCCGGCGATGGGCCGGTTGATGCTGGCGAAGGTGCCGCCGCTCTCGGCGTCCCAGGTCCAGACCTTGGGGGGTACGTAGTCAGCCATGTTCAATGCTCCTGGAGCGCTTGCGATCAACGAAGGGTTTCAGACTAAACCAAAGACGGGTGGTGCGTCACACTCAGGTCACCGTCCTGCCCTGGTACCTGCACACGCAGTGCGATGAGCAACGCCGCGAGCAGCATCAACACACCCGCCCCGACAAACACCCCGCCAATGCCGCTGACGCTGAACATCAACCCGCCACCGGCAGCGCCCGCAGCGATGGCCGACTGCACCGACGCCACCACCATGCCTCCGGCACTTTCGGCCTGATCCGGCACCGCACGCGCGACCCAGTTCGACCACGCCACGGGCACGCCGCCAAACGCCATGCCCCACAGCGCCAGGAGCAGCGCCTGGGTCGGCAGTGACGCAGGCAGCCAGACCAACGCCAGTGCCGCAACGCCCACCAGCACCGGCATCAACACCAGCGTTGCCCGTGGGTGGCGCACCAGCAACCAACCGGCGAACAGCGTGCCGGCGAAGTTCGCCACGCCGAAACCCAGCAGCATCAGCGCCAGCCCTTCGGTGCCGACGCCGGTGGTGCTTTCCAGGAACGGCCGGATATAAGTGAACAGCGCGAAATGCGCGGTGTGCACCAAGACGCAGCCGAACATGCCCATGGCGATGCCGGGGCGCAGCAACACGTGCAGCACGGTGCGCAGGCGCGCGGTGCCATTGGGCGCCAGGCGCGGCAGCGTGAATGCCTGGAAGGCCAGGGTCACCACGCCGACGGCGGCCGCCGCGATAAATGCACTGCGCCAGCCGTACAGGCCACCCAGGTAGCTGCCCAGCGGCACGGCGACCACGGTACCCAATGCGATCCCGCTGAAAATGATCGACAGCGCCCGGGGCAAGGACGCCGCAGGCACCAGGCGCATTGCCACCGCCGCCGCCATGCTCCAGAAACCGCCGAGGGCAATGCCCAGCAGGATGCGCATCAGCAACAGCACCGTCAGGCTGGAGGACAGCGCCACCAGCAGGTTGGAGGCAATCATCAGCGTGGAAAAGCCCAGCAGCACGATGCGCCGGTCGATACCACGGGTCAGGCCGGGCACCAGCAAACCGGCGAACAGCGCCACTACCGCCGTCACCGTGACCGCTTGCCCGGCCAGTGCCTCTGTAACGCCCAGGTCCAGGGCCATCGGCGTCAACAGGCTGGCCGGCAAATACTCAGCCGTGAGCAAGCCGAACACCCCCATCGCCAGGGAAAATACCGCCAGCCAGGCCGGCTCTGCCACAACGCCTGCAGGCGCATGGGCTGCACAATCAGTCATAACAAGTCTTCCTACAGTCATTAACGTGGCGCTCAGTCTAGGTAGGCCGGCCAGGATGATCTATGATGCAGAACCTTGATTATTTGACTGAAACCCCGAATATGACATCAGTGGACGCTTTCACCGCTTCCTCCGACCTGATCAATGAATTGCTGCGCGGCATGCGCCTGCGGGGTGTGCAGTACCGGCGCATCCAGGCCGGGCCTACGTTCGGCATGGCCTTTGATGCCAAGCCGGGCCATGCCTATTTTCACTTCCTCGCGGCCGGTCACGCCACGCTGCGTGCCGAGGACGGCAGCCTTTTCGCCCTGTCGGCCGGCAACGCGGTGTTCGTCTCCCACGGCGGCGCGCACGCGCTGTTATCCGCGCCGGATGCGGCTGTGCAGGACATCAGTGATTTCGACAGCGCACCGCTGGGGGATACCGTCTGCGCCGTGAACGCCTCACCCGATACCGTCCCCGACAGGCTGTTGTTCAGTGCATGCATGGAGTTCGAGCTCGGCAGCCTCCACGGGCTCGGCAACCTGATGCCGGCCCTGATGCTGATCGATGCCGCAGGCCAGCGTTACCCGGGACTGATGCCGATTCTGGCGGTCATGGAACGCGAAGTGTCCGCGGCGCGCGTGGGTTATGCCGGTATCCTCGCGCGCCTCGCCGATGTGGTGGCGGCGATGATCGTACGGGGTTGGGTCGAGTGCGCCTGTGGCAACGCCTCGGGTCTGGTCGCGGCGTTACGCGACCCGCGCCTGGCCCCCGCCCTGCTCGCCCTGCATCAGCAACCGGGCCACGACTGGAGCGTGGCGCAGCTTGCCACCCAGTGTCATACCTCGCGCTCGGTGTTCGCCGATCGCTTCCAGGCCGCCCTCGGCGTACCGCCGCTGCGCTATGCCACGGAACTGCGTATGCGCCTGGCCAGCCAATGGCTGACCCTGGAGCGCATGCCCATCGACACCGTGGCGCAGCGCCTCGGCTATACCTCCCAGGCGGCGTTCAGCCGTGCCTTCAAGCGCATTACCGGACAGCCGCCCGGCGCTGCAAGGCGTTCGCTATGAAGGCCTGAAGCAGCACGCAGCCTTCATAAGCACCACTGTTCAAATGTGGGAGGGGCGGTGCGACGATTCGACTTGCCCCCGATAGCGGTGTGTCAGCCGGCTTATATGTGACTGGTACACCGCCATCGGGGGCAAGCCCCCTCCCACATTTGGACCGCGGCGTGGGCCTACACCCAACCACCATCCACGATAAAGTTCTGCGCCGAACACATCGCCGAGGCGTCGGAAGCCAAAAACAGCGCCA
Organism: Pseudomonas sp. 28 E 9; assembly: GCF_900004785.1. Classification (NCBI taxonomy): domain Bacteria; kingdom Pseudomonadati; phylum Pseudomonadota; class Gammaproteobacteria; order Pseudomonadales; family Pseudomonadaceae; genus Pseudomonas; species Pseudomonas sp. 28 E 9. The sequence continues at coordinate 193,410 of NZ_CVTK01000042.1, forward strand.
TATTGGCGATATGCTCGGGCATCACACTGCCCGGCAGGCACTGGCTGCGGGCGATCAGCTCGCGGGCGGCGTCGTCCACCCACAGGGCCAGTTGTTTTTCCGTCATCACCCAGCCTGGCACGAGTGTGTTGACGCGGATGCGGTGCGGCCCCAGCTCCCGAGCCAGGCCACGGGTCATGCCGTGGGCGGCGGCCTTGCTGGCGGCGTACACCGGGTAGCCGGCGGAGGCCATCATCCAGCCGACGGAGCCGAGGTTGATGATCGAGCCGCCACCGGCGTGTTTCATCATCGGTGCCACGGCCTTGGCGGCAAAGAACGCGTGCTTGAGGTTGACCGCAATCAGGCGGTCGAACATCTCCGAGTCGATTTCCTCCAAGGTATGGCGCACATCGTTCGCGGCGTTGTTGACCAGTACCGTGATCGGGCCTAGGGAGTGCTCGAAACGCCCGATCGCTGCACGGTAGCCAATCTCGTCGGTGATATCGCAGCATTCGAACTCGACGGTATGCCCCTTGGAGTTCAACAGCGCCGCCAGGCGTTCGCCCTGGCTTTGTGCGCGGTCCACGAAGGCCACCTTGGCGCCCTGGGCCGCGAAGGCCCGCACCATGAATTCGCCGATGCCGGAGGCCCCGCCGGAGATCATTACGGTCTTGCCCTTGAGGTCGGGATACAGGGCGTGCTCAGTACTCATAACGTGATGCCTCGATCAATTAGTCTTATTTTATTTTACGAAATCGGCGTTAAAGGCTATAAATTCGCTGTCCAAGTGACGAAATATCGCACATTAGTAGAACTATTCAATCCTAAAACAACAAAAGGAAGTTCGACCATGAAGCACCCTCGATACCTGCTGTCCGGCCTGGCGCTGTCCATGCTGATCGCCAGCGGCGGCGCACATGCCGCCGGCTTGAGCAGCGAACACAAACCCTTCGGCAAAACCAACGACGGCACCGCCGTCGAACAATACGTGCTGCGCAACAGCCATGGCATGCAAGCCACGGTAATTACCTACGGCGGTGTGCTGCAGTCGCTGAAGGTGCCGGACAAACACGGCAAGGTCGACGACGTGGTGCTGGGTTTTGACGACGTGCAGGGCTACCAGGCCGGCACCGCGTTTTTCGGCGCGACCATTGGCCGCTTCGGCAATCGCCTGGCCGGCGGTGCCTTTGAACTCGACGGCAAACGCTACCAGGTGCCGCTCAACGACGGCCCCAACTCGCTGCATGGCGGCGCCCAGGGCTTCGACAAGCAGGTGTGGCAAGCCAAGCCGCTCAAGGACAAGGATTCGGTCGGGGTCACCCTCACCTACCTGTCCAGGGACGGTGAAATGGGCTTCCCCGGCAACCTGAAAACCGAAGTCACCTATCGCCTGAACGACAAGAACGAACTGCACATCGATTACACCGCCACCACCGACAAACCGACCGTGCTCAACCTCACCAACCACAGCTACTTCAACCTGGCCGGCGCGGGCAATGGCGACATCCTCAAGCAGGTCGCCACCCTGCACGCCAGCCATTACACACCGGTGAATGCCACCCTGATCCCCACCGGCGAACTGGCGCCGGTCAAGGGCACGCCGATGGACTTCCTCAAGCCCACGCCTATCGGCCAGCACATCAAGGACGACCACCCGCAGCTCAAGTTTGCCGAACCGAAACAGGGCGGGTTCGACTTCAACTGGGCGCTGGATACCAAGGGTGACGTCAAGCAGCTGGCGGCCGAGGTGCATGATCCCGAGTCGGGTCGGCGTTTGCAGCTCTACACCAGCGAGCCTGGGGTGCAGTTCTATACCAGCAACTTCCTGGACGGTTCGATGAAGGGCAAGGGCGGCAAGGCCTATCAGCATTGGAGCGGATTCACCCTGGAGACCCAGCACTTTCCGGATGCGCCTAACCAGCCTGGTTTTGCCTCGACTCGCTTGAACCCAGGGCAAACCTACACCCAGAACACCATTTTTAAATTCACTGCCGATTAAAACTGTGGGAGGGGGCTTGCCCCCGATTGCGGTGGGTCAGCTACAGATGCATCAACTGACTCACCGCTATCGGGGGCAAGCCCCCTCCCACATTTGATCTCCTGATGACTTGGATTCAGCGTTGCTTCATGCGGTCGATGACCACGGCCAGCAGCAGGATCGAGCCACGGATCACATACTGATAAAACGTGTCGATGTTCTTCAGGTTCATCGCATTCTCGATGATCGCCAGAATCAACACCCCGGCAATCACATGGCGAATCATGCCGATACCGCCACTCAATGACACCCCGCCCAGCACACAGGCCGAAATCACCGTCAGCTCGAAGCCCTGGCCGATCATGGGTTGGCCGGAGGTCATGCGCGAGGCCAGGATCACCCCGGCCAACGCGCCGATCAAACCGTGCACGGCGAAGATCAGGATCTTGGTGCGGTCCACGTTCACGCCGGCCAGCAACGCCGCTTCCGGGTTACCGCCGATGGCCATGGTGTTGCGCCCGTAGGTGGTGTAATTGAGCAACCAGCCGAAGAACAGAAAGCACACGATGGTGATCAGGATCGGCACCGGCACGCCGAACAACTGGCCGTTGCCGAACACGAAGAACTGATCCTGGGACACGCCCACCGCTTTGCCGTCGGCAAAGATATAGGCCAGGCCACGCACGATCTGCATGGTCGCCAGGGTGGTGATCAACGCGTTGACCCGCAGCTTGGCGATGACGATGCCGTTGATCAGGCCCACCATCAAGCCCATCAACAGCGCCGCGCCGATGCCCAGCATCACGCTGTCGGTGTCGCGCATCACAATCGCCGCCACCACGCCGGCGCAGGCAATCACCGAGCCCACCGACAAGTCGAAATGCCCGGAGGCCAGGCAGAACAGCATGGTGCACGCGGCAATGCCCACCGTGGAAATCGCCAGGCCCAGCCCGCGCATATTCAGCGGCGAGAGGAAGTTATCGATCAACAAGGCACACAGCACAAAGATGCCTATCGCCGCCAGCAGCATGGCCCAATTGTCGAGCAGTGCGCGCAGATCGAGGGGTTTGCGTGCCGAGGGCAACGCGTTGTTTTGAAGGGTCATGGTCGTCTCTCAGTTCGCCAGGCCGCGCGGCAAGGCCAGCTGCAGCAGGTTGGATTCAGTCGCGTTTTCGCGCAGTTGTTCACCGCGCATGGCGCCTTCGCACAGCACCAGGATGCGGTCGGAAATGCCCATCACCTCCATCAGGTCGCTGGACACCACGATCACCGCAATACCCTGGGCCGCGAGGTTGTGGATGATCTGATAGATCTCCGATTTGGCGCCGATATCGA
>NZ_CVTK01000046.1:0-13821 GCF_900004785.1 Pseudomonas sp. 28 E 9
CCCGCGCCGGCAGCCCCCAGTCGTGCCCCGGCACCGAGCGCCCATTCGCCCGCGCCCAAGCGCAAGGCCTACAAGCTGGTCGCCATCGGCACGTCCACCGGCGGGCCGGTGGCCTTGCAGCGTGTATTGACCCAACTGCCGGCCAACTTCCCGGCGCCGATCGTGCTGGTGCAGCACATGCCCGCGGCCTTCACCAAGGCCTTCGCCGAGCGTCTGGACAAGCTGTGCCGCATCAGCGTCAAGGAAGCCGAGGACGGCGACATCCTGCGCCCCGGCCTGGCGCTGCTGGCGCCGGGCGGCAAGCAGATGATGGTGGACGGCCGTGGCGCGATCAAGATTCTGCCGGGCGACGAGCGCCTGAATTACAAGCCGTGCGTGGACATCACCTTCGGTTCGGCGGCCAAGTCCTATGGCGACAAAGTTCTGGCGGTGGTGCTCACCGGCATGGGCGCCGACGGCCGTGAAGGCGCGCGCCTGCTCAAGCAGGGCGGCAGCGCCATCTGGGCCCAGGACGAAGCCAGTTGTGTGATCTATGGCATGCCCATGGCCATCGTCAAGGCCGACCTGGCTGACGCGGTCTACAGCCTGGACGACATCGGCAAGCATCTGGTGGAGGCCTGCCTCTGATGGATGTCTTGAGCCTGATCGGCATCACCCTGGCGTTTGTCGCCATCATCGGCGGCAACTACCTGGAGGGCGGCCACCTCGGCGCCCTGGCCAACGGCCCGGCGGCGCTGATCGTGATCGGCGGCACCGTGGGCGCGGCGTTGCTGCAGTCGCCGCTGAGCTCGTTCAAGCGCGCCATGCAGATTCTGATCTGGATCATTTTTCCGCCACGGGTCGACATGGCAGGCGGCATCGACCGCGTGGTCAACTGGAGCCTCACCGCCCGCAAGGAAGGCTTGCTGGGCCTGGAAGGCGTGGCCGATGCCGAGCCCGACAGCTATGCACGCAAGGGCCTGCAACTGCTGGTCGACGGCGCCGAACCGGAAGCGATCCGCAGCATCCTCGAGGTGGATTTCTACACCCAGGAAAGCCGCGACATCAATGCGGCCAAAGTGTTTGAAAGCATGGGCGGCTACGCGCCGACCATCGGCATCATCGGCGCGGTGATGGGCCTGATCCACGTGATGGGCAACCTGGCCGACCCTTCGCAACTGGGCAGCGGCATTGCCGTGGCGTTTGTTGCCACCATCTATGGCGTGGCCAGCGCCAACCTGGTGCTGCTGCCGGTGGCAAGCAAGCTCAAGTCGATTGCCATGCGCCAGTCCCGCTACCGCGAAATGCTGCTCGAAGGCATCCTGTCGATTGCCGAGGGCGAAAACCCGCGCTCCATCGAACTGAAGCTCCAGGGCTTCTCGGATTGATGGGTATGAACCTTGTAGGAGCGAGCTTGCTCGCGAAAATCGTCAACGATAACGCGGGTATCCTGGATAAACGCGTTGCTCTCGGGTTTTTCGCGAGCAAGCTCGCTCCTACAGGTGATTCGGTGTGTGGAGGGGAGCGCCTGTGAGCCGTCGCCGTCGCGAGCCTGAAGAGCACGTCAACCATGAACGCTGGCTGGTGTCCTACGCGGACTTCATCACCTTGCTGTTTGCGTTTTTCGTGGTGATGTACTCGATCTCGTCGATCAACGAAGGCAAGTACAAGATCATTTCCCAGGCATTGGTCGGGGTGTTCAACGATTCCGAGCGCGCGCTCAAGCCGATTCCCATTGGCGAAGAACGGCCCAGGACGGTGACGCCGGCCAAGCCACTGGTCAATGACAGCGATGAAACCGCCGCCGGCATCGGCGGCACCAGCGACCCGCTCAAAAGCATCGCCGACGATATCAGCGCCGCGTTCGGTGACCTGATCAAGTCCAATCAGATGACCGTGCGCGGCAATGAGTTGTGGGTGGAGATCGAGCTCAATTCCAGCCTGTTGTTCGCCAGCGCCGATGCGTTGCCGAGCGACCAGGCCTTCACCATCATCGACAAGGTGGCGGCGATCCTCAGGCCGTTTGAAAACCCGATTCACGTCGAAGGCTTTACCGACAACGTGCCGATCAGCACCGCGCAGTACCCAACCAACTGGGAACTGTCCTCGGCGCGCGCGGCAAGCATCGTGCGCATGCTCGCGATGCAGGGGGTCAACCCCCAGCGCCTGGCGTCGGTGGGCTACGGTGAATTCCAGCCGGTGGCCAATAACGCCACGGCCGAAGGCCGCGGGCGCAACCGGCGCGTGGTGCTGGTGGTGTCACGTAACCTGGATGTACGCCGCAGCCTGACCGGCACCGGCACGGCAAATGCAACACCGGATGCGGCATTGCGGCGCGCTGGCACACAAACTGCACCGGCCCCTGCAAAACCGCCGGTGCGGACAAGCTCCGTCAATTCTCCGTCACCGGCTCAATAACCTATGCAATGTCTCGGTCGCGCCTGTGCCCACCGGGAGGAATCAACCGAATGAGAGTCTGGGCAGTTGCCAATCAAAAGGGTGGAGTCGGCAAGACCACCACTTCCATCGCTTTAGCCGGCTTGCTGGCCGAGGCGGGCAAGCGCGTGGTCGTGGTCGACCTCGACCCCCACGGCTCCATGACCAGCTATTTCGGCTACGACCCGGATGCGCTGGAACACAGTTGCTACGACCTGTTCCTGCACAAGGGCAGCGTGCCGAGCGACTTGCCCCGGCAACTGCTGTTGCCCACCAGCAGTGACAGTATTTCGCTGTTGCCGTCCAGCACCGCCCTGGCCACCCTTGAACGCCAGTCGCCGGGCCAGAGCGGCCTGGGCCTGGTGATCGCCAAGACCCTGGCGCAACTGTGGCAGGACTTCGATTACGCGATCATCGACAGCCCGCCCTTGCTCGGCGTGCTGATGGTCAATGCCTTGGCGGCCAGCCAGCAACTGGTCATCCCGGTACAGACCGAGCACCTGGCCGTCAAAGGCCTGGAGCGCATGGTCAGCACCCTGGCGATGATCAACCGTTCGCGCAAACAGGCGCTGCCGTACAGCATCGTGCCGACCTTGTTCGACCGACGTACCCAGGCGTCCCTCGGCACCCTGCGCGTACTGCGCGATGGCTACCCGGACAGCATCTGGAATGGCTACATCCCGGTGGACACGCGCCTGCGCGACGCCAGCCGCGCGGGGCTTACGCCGTCGCAGTTCGACGGCAAGAGCCGCGGCGTACTGGCGTATCGGGCGTTGCTCAAGCACCTGCTGTCCCAGCAACTTGTGGCGCAGGTGGCGTGATGAATCGTCCCGTTCAATACAAGACGCGGCCGCAACTGGCACTGGAATCCTACCTGGATGCCTTGCTGCAGGACGCGACCGCCGAGGAACTGCCGGAACCGATCCTGGTGCCGGAGCCGGTCATTGAGGTCGAAGCTGCGCTGGATGAGTTCCAGCTGGCGGTGCTCGAGGAGCAGGCCCGCGACGCCCGCGACGCCCGGGTCGAAGCGCTGCCCGTGGTGCTGCCGATCACGCCTGAGGTGGTGGCGCCGGTGGTGGTCGAGCCGATCGTGCAAGTGCACCTGCCGCCGAGCATCACGCCGCCGCCGGTGACCGGTGACGGTCGCCCGTCCTGGGCCGCCGAGCCGTTCGAATGCCTGTTGTTCGATGTGGCCGGCTTGACCCTGGCGGTGCCGCTGGTGTGCCTGGGCTCGATCTATTCCCTGGAAGGCCAGGAGCTGACGCCACTGTTCGGGCAGCCGGAGTGGTTTCTCGGCATCCTGCCCAGCCAGGCCGGCAATCTCAAGGTGCTGGACACGGCGCGCTGGGTGATGCCCGACCGCTACCGTGACGATTTTCAACAGGGCCTGCAGTACGTGATCTCCGTGCAGGGTTACGAGTGGGGGCTGGCGGTGCATCAAGTCAGCCGCTCGTTGCGCCTGGACCCGAACGAAATCAAATGGCGCAGCCACCGTGGCCAACGGCCGTGGTTGGCGGGCACCGTGATCGAACACATGTGCGCATTGCTCGACGTCGCCGAACTGGCCGAGTTGATCGCCAGTGGCGCAGTCAAGACGATGGCGCAGAACAAACGCAGTTGATTGGACAATAAAGGTCGTGCGGTTGCGCGGCCCATTAGCACACACGCCGTCGATAGCGGCATTTGAGGGGTCAGAAAGATGAACAAGTCAGCGTCCGCACAAGGTTTGGATGATCCGATCCTGCAATGGGTGACCTTCAAACTGGACAACGAGTCCTACGGCATTAACGTGATGCGCGTGCAGGAAGTGCTGCGCTACACCGAGATCGCTCCGGTACCGGGTGCACCGAGCTACGTGCTGGGCATCATCAACCTGCGCGGCAACGTGGTGACGGTGATCGACACCCGCCAGCGCTTCGGCCTGGCGCCGACCGATGTCAACGACAACACGCGCATCGTCATCATCGAAGCCGACAAGCAAGTGGTCGGGATCATGGTCGACAGCGTCGCCGAAGTGGTCTACCTGCGCCAATCGGAAGTGGAAACCGCACCGAACGTGGGCAACGAAGAATCCGCCAAGTTTATCCAGGGCGTGTGCAACAAGAACAACGAGCTGTTGATTCTGGTTGAGCTGGACAAAATGATGAGCGAAGAAGAGTGGTCGGAACTGGAGAGCATCTGATTGTTCCTTGAGGCGGCGGTGATTGTCCTGGCCCTGTTGTGGGCCGGGACCTTGGCATTCCTGCTGCGCTACATGCGCCAGCAACGCGAGTCGGTCCTGCAACAGGCCGAGCGCGATGCGGTGCGTGACCGGCGCATTCTGGAGCTGGTCAAACGCGTCGATCATTTCCAGCAGACTGCGGTGCGGGTAGGCGACGAGGTGCATGAACTGCGCGCGATTCTCGGGCCGTTGCCGGACAAGCTGGTGCAGTTGGAACAACGCGATCCTGCCAACCTGTCGTTCGCCCAGGCGGCCAAGCTGGTGGGCATGGGCGCGACGGTGGACGAACTGACCCAGTCGTGCGGCCTGACCCATGCCGAGGCGCAGTTGATGAGCAAGTTGCACAAGAGCTGATTCGGGCTGGCTTGCTGGGTTCAATGTGGGAGGGGGTCAGCCCTGATGCTATTCAGTTAAGCGTACAACGTCCTCTGTAGGAGCGAGCTTGCTCGCGAAAAACGTCAACGATAACGCGTGCTTCCTGAATGAACGCGGCGCCTGTGAGTTTTTCGCGAGCAAGCTCGCTCCTACAAAAAGCCTAACTGACAGGCACCAGGACCCCTCCCACATGTTGGTCGCCATACATCAATCAATTTTCTTGAGCCACAGACTTTTCCCCGTCCCCAAGGGTCAACATCCTGCAAGCACCTTGACCCAGGAGATACCCCTAAATGACCACACCCAAAGCCCTGTTGATCCTCCACGGCAAACAAGCCCTCAACGAGGACGTGCGTGCGGCTGTGCTGGCCCGTCGTGAGCGGGGCTGGGAGCTGGCGGTGCGGGTGACGTGGGAGGGCGGCGATGCGCTGCGCCTGGTCAACGAGGCATTGGAAAACGGCTATACCCATATCATCGCCGGCGGTGGCGACGGCACCTTGCGCGATGTCGCCGAAGCCATGGCGCAAGCCAACACCGACGCCAGCCTGGTGTTGATGCCCCTGGGCACCGCCAACGACTTCGCCAAGGCCGCCGGCGTGCCGCTGGAGCCGGCCGGCGCTCTGGCGCTGCTGGATGTCGAGCCAAGGGCAATCGACCTCGGCCAGGTCGGCGGGCAGATCTTCCTGAACATGGCCACCGGCGGCTTCGGCAGCCAGGTCACCGCCAACACGTCCGAAGACCTGAAGAAAGTCCTCGGGGGTGCCGCCTACCTGTTCACCGGGTTGTCGCGCTTCAGTGAATTGAAGGCCGCCTATGCTGAGCTGGAAGGCCCCGATTTCCAGTGGAAAGGCGAGTTGCTCGCGCTGGGCATCGGCAACGGTCGCCAGGCCGGCGGCGGGCACGTGCTGTGCCCCGGTGCGCTGGCCGATGACGGGTTGCTGGACGTCAGCATCCTGCCGGCACCCCAGGAGGTGGTCGGCACCCTGCGCGAACTGATGAGCAATGGCTGGGGCCTGGACACCATGTTCGTGCGCGCCCGCCTGCCGTGGGTCAATATCAAGGGCGCGCAGGGCTTGTACATCAACCTCGATGGCGAGCCGCTGGAAGGCGACGACCTGCATTTCGAAGCGGTGCCCAAGGCCCTGCGCGTACACCTGCCGCTGGGTTCGCCCCTAGTCGTCCAGGCTGATGATCTGCTCGCGCACCGCGAATAGCACCAGGCCCGCCACGTCGAAAATCTGCAGGCGCTTCATGATCTGCGAGCGATGCGCTTCCACGGTCTTGATGCTCAGGCCCAACCCGTGGGCGATTTCCCGGGTGGACTTGCCACGCACGATCAAGCGCAGGATTTCCAGCTGTCGCGCCGTCAGGTTGTGGCTGTGGGGCAGGGGCGAGGCCGCGCCCTGGCTGCGGATCAGCGCCTGGTTGATCACCGTGTGGGCGATGGCCGGGCTCAGGTAGCGTTCGTTGCTGCGCAGGGCCCGCAGGGCGTGTTCCAACTCGTTGCCGGTCATGTCTTTGAGCAGGTAGCCGTGAGCGCCCGACTCCAGCGCGCGCATGATCAAGTCGGGCTCGGTGTGCATCGACAGGATCAGCACCTTGCTCTTGGGGTAGGCCGCCTTGAGTTGCTGCAGGGCGTCGAGGCCGCCGGTGTGTTTCATCGACAGGTCCAGCAGCACGATATCCGGCTGCAGGGCGCGAAACTGTTCGAGCAGTTGCGCGCCGTCGCTGGCTTCGCCGATCACGTTGTAGCCGGGAATATCCAGGATCAGCGCGCGAACGCCGGCGCGGATCAGCGCGTGGTCATCCACCAGGAGCAGGTTGCAGGTCACCGGGCAACCTCAGGTTCGCCGGCCCGTTCGAGGTCGCGAGGTGCCCAGGGGAACAACGCGTCGATCCGCGTACCTTTGCCTGGCTCGCTGCTGACGGACAAGGTGCCTCCCAGTTGGTTTGTCCGCTCATACATGCCGGCCATGCCGCGCTGGCCTTCGCGGCCTGGGTCGGTGGCGGGCGAAAAGCCCAGGCCGTCATCGCAGATCATCAGCGACAGGCCTTCGGGCAGGCGTTGCAGGCGCACCCGCAGGTTGTGCGCCTGGGCGTGACGGAGCATGTTGGTCACCGCTTCCTGGGTGATACGAAACGCCGCCACGGCCATTTCTTCAGGAATACCCGCCAGCCGTTGCGGGCATTCCAGGCTCCAGCACACCTGGGTTTCCGCCAGGGTCTTGAGCAGGTGCGCGCGCAAGCTCGCTTCCAGGCCCAGGCTGGCCAACTGGCGCGGGTTGAGGATGGCGGACACGTCGCGCACCTTGGCCAGGGTTTCGTTGAGGGTATTGCACAGCGCCGTGCATTGATCCTGCAGCTCCGGCGGCAGGCGACGCTGCAGCCATTCGGTCTGCAGCTTGGCGGCGGTCAGCAGTTGGCCGATGTCGTCGTGCAGCTCGCGGCTGAGGCGATGGCGTTCGTTTTCCTGGACCTGCAACAGGCGGTCGGCCAATTCCTGGGGCTGGAACTTGATCGATTTGCGCGAACGCCATTGGTGCAGGCCCACCACCGTCAGCGTGGCCAGGTTGAGCAGCAGGATCAATAGCGACAAGGGCGATGCGTGTACGTACGCCCATGCGCTGGCAGACAGCGAACACAGGCACAGCGCAAGGACGATGCGGCGTGCAGTGCTGCGCGACACAGACCTGGAAAAAAGTGGCTTTAGCTTGGCGTACATAACGAATGAAGCCACTGAGGGTTCGCTGCGGGGAGACCGGTTGGCCGGGCTCTGTTTGGAATACGCTGCCGAGTCGTGTTTAAACATGATGAAGTTGAGTCACTTCGAGTGGCGCATAGTACCACCCCTGTTACCGTTGGTCGCCTGATTGGTTTATGGCCCGCGCAAATACTCCGGAGGGTATTCCCAGCGTTAAACAGTGAAGTTGTATTAATACAGTTGGTTTGTATCGTTATTGCATGGATGTCTAATGGATATTTACGCCTGTTTTGCCATCATCGGTCGTTTTTGGACAGGTGGATTATCAAATACGACCTGCTTAAGGCTCAAGTCCCGTGATGCAAGCGTGGCTGCGGCGCGTGACTGAGATCCTTTTGCGGAATCTGCAAGGTCGCCAGCGCGATCAAGGCGGTTTGCTCACTCTCGTCCAGGGGCAGTTCACCGGTGCGCGTGTCGATCAGTTCCAGTTGCCAGGCCAGCAGCGTCAGGCAGTCATGCAACGCATCCAATGCCTGGTCGTGCAATTGCAGGGGGGTGCGGGCGTTGGCAATGAGCGCCAGAAGGCGCCGCGAGAAATCGCTGATCGCCGGCGGTGCCAGGTTGTCGGCCTTTTCAGCCAGTTTGGCCAGGCTGGTTTTCATGCAGTCGATGGCGTCACTGTCGTCACGGATCAAATGCAGATGGCTCAAGCACTCCTGGGACTTGATCAGCAGCATCTCGGCCTCCCGCAGAAACTCGGGAAGTGCCGTTTGCCATTCGTTCGCGCTATTCATCATGCATGTCTCCGCAACTCAAGCTCGGGTGATGAGATGTCGCACCGGGTGAATGGCTTAAACTAGCGCTGAAATAGGATTGGGTCTTGTAGGTAGCTTCCGAAATGCCTGTAGGAGCTTTATTGAAATGCTCGCGAAAGTCGTGCGTAACCCCGGCTGAGCGGGATGCCACAACTTCAGTTGCCGATACGTGAGTGCCTGGAAGGCCGGCGGGCCCAGGGCTTGGGATGGCAAACAAAAGCGTGACTCCATTCATGCAATGAGAATGGCGTCACATTAATGGCTATTAGATATCGCGAATATCAGGTCAGGCCTGATTGCGCATAGGGGAATCCCCTACGCAGTGGAACCGCACGTCGATTCGAATGTCCCGCGGCGCCGCGATACAGCGCTATGGGGGGTGAATGCAGTAAAGCATGATGTCAGTGTGACATCAATGCATTTACATGGCATTTTACCGGGGTCAAGGTCTGGCGTTTGGCGCCGATAACTTGCCTATATGAACTGCGCACTCGCAGAACTGACATGCATACCAGGAGCCCTTAATGGCCGGCATTCTCGACACGGTAGATCAACGCACGCAATTGGTGGGTGAGAATCGCCTGGAAATTCTCATGTTCCGCTTGTTCGGCCGACAGCTGTTCGCGATCAACGTGTTCAAAGTGCAGGAAGTGCTGCAACTGCCCAAGCTGACCCTGATGCCCCAGCGTCACCCCTTTGTGTGTGGCGTGGTCAACCTGCGCGGCCAGACCTTGCCGGTGATCGACCTGTCCCAGGCCATCGGCATGCGCCCGTTGGTGCCAGGGCCCAACAGCACCATTATCGTCACCGAGTACAACCGCTCGGTGCAGGCCTTCCTGGTGGGTGGCGTCGACCGCATCGTCAACATGAACTGGGAAGCCATCCTGCCGCCGCCGGCCAGCGCCGGGCGCCAGCATTACCTTACCGCCATCAGCAAGGTCGATGACCAGTTGGTGGAAATCATCGATGTGGAAAAAGTCCTGGCTGAAATCGTGCCCTACAACGCCAAGGTCTCCCGCGAAAAACTCGAAGACCCGGTACTGGAACGCGCCCGTGGCCGCGAAGTGCTGCTGGTGGACGACTCCAATGTGGCGCTCTCGCAATTGCGTGACACCCTCGGCCAGTTGGGCGTGAAGATGCACATCGCCAGCGATGGCCTCAAGGCGCTGAACATGCTCAAGGCCTGGGCCGACAGCGGCCAGGTGATGACCGACAAGCTGCTGATGATCTTCACCGACGCCGAAATGCCCGAGATGGATGGCTATCGCCTCACCACCGAAATCCGCAACGACCCGCGCCTGCGTGGCCTTTACGTGGTGCTGCACACCTCGCTCTCGGGCAGCTTCAACGAGTCGATGGTGAAGAAGGTCGGCTGCGACAATTTCCTCTCCAAGTTCCAGCCCGACAAACTGGTCGATGTGGTGCGTGAGCGACTGATGCTGGACGAAGTGCCCGCCTGACTTTAGGGTATGCGACTTTCTTCCCCAGGAAAGCAGGCCCATGCTCCGTCTCAGCGCGTTGTATCGTTACCCCTTGAAGTCCGGCAAAGCCGAGGTCCTGCAGCAGATTGGCCTGGACAGGCTAGGGCTGGAAGGGGATCGGCGCTGGATGCTGGTGGACGAAGCCAGCGGGCGATTCCTCACGCAACGCGCCGTGGCGAAGATGAGCCAGTTAACTGCCTTGTTGAACACGGAGGGCGGATTGACCCTCAGTTCGCCGGGCTATGGGACGTTGGACGTGGCACTCCCGGGCGCCGATGTGTTACGCGGTGTGACCATCTGGCACGACACGCTGCGCGTGCCGGACGCAGGTGATGCGGCGGCGGCCTGGGTCAGCGCCTTCATCGGTAAACCGACGCGCCTGGTGCATATGCCCATGGATCGCGCACGCTTCACCCAGCATGGTTTTGGCCATGACAGCGATCAGGTCGGCTTTGCCGACGGTTACCCCTTGCTGCTGATCGGCCAGGCTTCCCTGGACGATGTGTGCGCCCATATCGGCCGGCCGATGGACATGCTGCGCTTTCGCCCCAACCTGGTCATCGACGGCGCCGAGGCCTTTGCCGAGGACGGCTGGAAACGCTTGCGCATCGGCGCGGTGGAGTTTCGCGTGGTCAAGCCCTGCTCACGTTGCATCCTCACCACCATCGACCCGCAGACCGGCGAGCGCAGCCCGGACCGCGAGCCGTTCGCGACCCTGCAGGCCTATCGCGGCACCGAGCAGGGCGCGATGTTCGGCCAGAACCTGGTCAACGATGGGGTTGGACGCCTGGAAGTCGGCATGCCGGTGACGGTGCTGGAATGAAAAATGCCCGTCTCGCAGGAGACGGGCATTTTTTTCTTACCGGTTGGCGTTTAACCGCGATATTCGCACAGGTAGGCGGTGTCTACGGCGACCTTCAACTGGAACTTGCTGTTGGCCGGCACGTGGAACTGGCTGCCGGCAGCGAAGGTTTCCCACTCGGCATCAGGCAGTTTGACGATCAGGGCGCCGGAAACCACGTGCATGATTTCACGCTGGGCGGTGCCGAATTCATATTCACCCGGGGCCATGACGCCGATGGTGGCCGGACCTTCCTCGGTGCCGAAAGCGATCGACTTGACGGTGCCGTCGAAGTATTCGTTGACTTTGAACATGGGTGAATCCTCGTAGAAAGGGTCAAGCTTACGCCAGGCACTGTAGGAGCGAGCTTGCTCGCGAAAAACCTGAGAGCACCCCGTTAACCCGGATGCGCTGCGTTATCGTTGGCGATCTTCGCGAGCAAGCTCGCTCCTACAGGTGGGCAGCATTAAGGCAAAAGGTTGATCAGTATGCCCAAGCCGTTCAGAGCTGCCTAGACCGGCAAAATCAACGGCAGCAGACGCGCCGTGTTGCGCGCATCTTCCAGGGCGCGATGCTGCTGGCCAACGAACTGCATCCCCGCCAATTGCAGCGCGCCATTGAGCCCCAGGGGCTTGTCCAGACGCCGGGCCTTGGCGAAACGCTGTTTGAGGTTGACATGGGGCGTCTGGCCGAGTGCGCTGGCCAGGCCATGGCGTTGCCATTCCAGTTCAAGCTGCACGCGATCGTAATCGCCCCAACTGGCCCAGCCCTCCAGGCGGGGCCGATGCTGGCCGAGCCAGCGTTCGAACAGCGGCCACACCTCGGTGATGGGCGTTGCCGCGTCGATGTTGGCCTGGGTGATATGGGTCAATTGGCGGCAAAAGGGCGTCAGCAGTGGCCGCCGCAGTGGTCGCACGAAGCGCTGGAAGTGATCCAGCTCGCGACCCTGGCGGTTGACCAGGCTCGCGCCGATTTCGATGACTTCCATCTCCGTCACGGGCCAGCCGCCGTCATCTGTTGTGGCTTCAAGGTCAATAATCAGCCAATGAGGCATGCGCAGGTTCCCGTACTGTTCCTGTCCTGATGGGGATAGAGCGTAGCCGGGCCGTGTAGTTCCGCCCAGGGGGCTTATTCAATCTTCCAATGGCGGGTCGCGATACCACCCGGCAGGCGCCTGGTTTGTAAACCCTGTACACACGTTTTGCCCAAGCGCTTGCTTGGTTGACGGCCACGGCCTAAATTGCCCGCCAAGACGATAGTAGACATAAGGGAAAGCAGCATGGATGACCATCAAGCCCTGCGGGTGATGCGCACCATGGTCGACGCTGGCCAGTTGACCGACCCGGAGAGCGCCCGGGGCAAGTTGCTGCAAACCGCAGCGCACCTGTTTCGCAACAAGGGCTTCGAGCGCACCACCGTGCGTGACCTGGCCGGCGCGGTGGGCATCCAGTCGGGCAGCATCTTTCATCACTTCAAGAGCAAGGACGAGATCCTGCGCGCGGTGATGGAAGAAACCATCCTCTACAACACCGCGATGATGCGCGCTGCGCTGGAGCAGGCGGGCACTGTGCGCGAGCGCGTGCGGGCGCTGATCCGTTGCGAATTGCAGTCGATCATGGGCGGCAGCGGTGAGGCGATGGCGGTGCTGGTGTACGAATGGCGTTCACTGTCTGCCGAAGGTCAGGCCCGGGTACTGGCCCTGCGCGACGTGTATGAGCACATCTGGCTGCAGGTGCTGGGCGAAGCCAGGGCTGCCGGCTACATCAAGGGCGACGTGTTGATCACCCGGCGCTTCCTGACCGGCGCGTTGTCCTGGACCACCACCTGGTTCCGCACCCAGGGCAGCCTGACGCTTGAAGAACTGGCTGAAGAAGCCCTGCTGATGGTGCTCAAGGCGGATTGAGGCGCAGCTATCAATTTACTGGCAAGCGTTGTCTCTCCCGGGAAAAACGCCTAGCTTATCGCCATCATAGAATTCAACGGTGTGTGCCTAGATGTTTTCGCCATGGCGGCTGGCTGCAGGACTTACATTTTGGGCGCTGGGTACCGCAGGGTGGACGCAAGCCGGCGCCGCGCAGTTGGTGAGGGTCGGCGCGGCGCATTTTCCGCCGTATACCGTACGCCCTGAGCAAGGCGCCGATACCGGAGTGCTGCCGCAATTGGTCGAAGCGTTGAACGCCGTGCAAAGCGACTATCAGTTCGTGCTGGTGCCCACCTCGATCCCCCGGCGTTTTCGCGATTTCGAGCAGGGCCGGGTGGACATGGCAATCTTTGAAAACCCCTCCTGGGGGTGGACGAATGTGGCCCATACCAGCGTCGACATGGGGCTGGAAGACGCTGAAATCTTCGTGGCCGAGCGTGAGCCCGGTCGCGACCAGCGCTTTTTCACCGACCTGGCCGGCAAACGCCTGGCGGTGTTCAGCGGTTATCACTACGCCTTCGCCCAGTTCAACCCCGACCCCAAGTACCTGGCCGAGCACTTCAACGCTACCTTGACCTACTCCCATGACAGCAACTTGCTGATGGTCGCGCGGGGGCGTGCCGATATTGCGTTGGTCACTCGTTCGTACTTGAGTGATTTCATGGTGCGCAACGCGGACATGGCGGACAAGTTCCTGGTGTCGGAGCGCATTGATCAGGTCTATCACCATTACGCGCTGCTGCGGCCCAAGGCGCCGATCACCGGGCCGGTATTTGCCGAGCTGCTCAAGCGCTTGCGGGATAACGGCCAGATGCTCAGAATTTTCGCGCCGTATCGGATTGATATAACGCCACTGCCCTGAGAGCGCCGCCGATCAAGTGTGGGAGGGGCGGTGCGACGATTCGACTTGCCCCCGATGGCGGCCTCTGGGCCGACCAGGATGCTGGATTGGACCGGGTACATATCCGTTTCTGCGGTAACGGCTGATATAGGTTCCGCTTTTACAGCGGCTCACTTTTGAAAAGCGCAAAAGTAAGCAAAACGCTCTTGC
>NZ_CVTK01000046.1:13885-41084 GCF_900004785.1 Pseudomonas sp. 28 E 9
CGTTCGGCCAGCGTGGTTTAACGGGGCGCCTGAGATCAAGATCAAAAGCAGGTCAAGATCAAGAGCGACTCGCTTCGCATCGTGGTTACGGTTGGGTGCTACTGAGTTGTGTAGACGGCCGCGGACTAAATGTGGGAGGGGGCTTGCCCCCGATAGCGGTGTGTCAGCTAAAACAGAGCTAACTGACACACCGCATCGCGGGCAAGCCCCCTCCCACAGTGATTTGTGTTTTGTTCAAACCCTGCGCGCAAACGTATCGCTGTGGCTGCCCGACACTTTGCGGCAGTGCACCAGCGCATCGCGGATCATGAAATTCACCAGTGTTGGCGAGACCCCGAGTTCCTTGGCGATGTCTTTCTGCGGCACGCCGTGCAGGCGGTACATCTCGAAGGCGTAGCGGGTGCGCTGTGGCAGTTCGGTCAGGGCGTCGGCGATGTTTTCCAGGGTGTTGAAATTGATGTGGGAGGTTTCCGGTGAAGCGCCGTGGATAACCACATTCAAGCCTTCCTCTTCGGTACCGGAGTATTTGAGCTCCAGGGCCTGCTTGCGGTAGTGGTCGATCGCCAGGTTGCGCACGATCTGGAACAGATAACTCAATTGTGCCTTGAACGAAGAGGTGATGGTCGGCGCCGATTGCAGCCGAAAGTAGGCGTCCTGCACCACATCCTCGGCACGGGAACGGCAGCCGGTAATACGCGCCGCGATCTTCACCAGAATCAGTCGATTGTCGACGAATGCCTGGAGAAGGGGTGAGTCGCACCTGCCTGTGGATAATTGTTCCGTCATGGAAATCACCTTGTTGCAAAAAGGTTGGGGGAGGGCGTCCCTGCTGAGGCCTCCTACACATCGGGCAACAAATTATGCTGAATGATAATGATTGTCAAATGAGAAGGCGAACTAATCTTATGCCTTTGGGTAAGGTGTGAACCGCGTCTCGCTTGTCCCCGGCGACTAATTATTTGCCGGGGCCGTCCGTTCTTCTGGGTGAAAGGTTCGTTAGCAAACGGCCAGGGATCAGCACCCGCAGGAGGGCGAAATGGGTTTTTATCGTGCACACAGCGTGTTTCAGCGTGGAGTTCTCAGGTGATGAGTACCCCAACGCCGCTGCGCCTGTTTTGCCTGCCCCATTCGGGCGCCAGTGCCTCGGTCTACGCCCGTTGGCGCCGCGTGTTGCCGGACTGGTTGCAGGTATGCCCGCTGGAACTGCCGGGACGGGGCATGCGCATGGGCGAACCGCTGCAGCGCGATATCAAGGCCCTGGCTGCCCAGCTCGCCAATGAAATCAGTCGCGACCTGAATGGCCCTTATGCGTTGTTCGGCCACAGCCTTGGCGGCCTGCTGGCGTTCGAGCTGGCGCATGCCCTGAACGCGCGCAATGTGCCGGCGCCGCTGGCGTTGTTTGTCTCCGGCACCGCCGGCCCGGCGCGGCGCGATGTCAGCGACTACGCCATCGAAAAAACCGACGTGCAGTTGATCGCCCGCTTGCGCGAGCTGCAGGGCACTGCGGAAGACGCCTTGGCCAATCCCGAATTGATGCAGTTGATGCTGCCGATCCTGCGCGCCGATTTCCTGCTGTGCGGCAGCTTTACCTATGGCGAACGTGAGCCGCTGGACGTCCCGATCCATGTCTTTGGCGGCAAGCAGGACAGCGTGCGCGCCGACCAATTGCTCGACTGGCAGCTCGAAGCCGCCAGCGGCTTTTCCCTCGACATGTTCGAGGGGCATCACTTCTTTCTCGTGCAGCACGAAAGCGTCGTGCTGCGCTGTATGCGGCGCTATGCCGAGGCCCACCTGGCCCGTTGGCGCAGTGGCGCGGCGCGCCAGCGCGTCGCCGGCTGAACCTCACCGATTTCCCGAATTTCCCGTAAGCCGATTTCAGGCAGGAACCCCATGATGGACGCCTTCGAACTTCCCCGCACTCTGGTCCAGTCCCTCCAGCGCCGTGCCGCGCAGACGCCGGACCGCCTGGCCCTGCGCTTTCTGGCCGAGTCCGCCGAGCACAGCGTGGTGCTCAGCTACCGTGACCTGGACCAACGCGCGCGCACCATCGCCGCCGCCTTGCAAGCCGATGTCGCGATGGGCGAGCGTGCGGTGCTGTTGTTTCCCAGCGGCCCGGACTATGTCGCGGCGTTTTTTGGTTGCCTGTACGCCGGAGTGATCGCGGTGCCGGCTTACCCGCCGGAATCGAGCAAGCGCCATCATCAGGAGCGCTTGCTGTCGATCATCAGCGATGCCGAGCCGCGCCGGCTGCTGACCATCGCCAGCCTCGCCGATGGCCTGGCGCAGCTCGAAAACGCACCGCCGCTGTTGAGCGTGGACACCCTCGACCCAAAACTTGCCGACCGTTGGCTCGCCCCCGAGCTGCAGCCCGACGACATCGCCTTCCTGCAATACACCTCCGGCTCCACCGCGCTGCCCAAGGGCGTGCAAGTCAGCCACGGCAACCTGGTGGCCAATGAAGTTCTGATCCGCCGCGGCTTTGGCATCGACCTCAACCCGGACGATGTGATTGTCAGCTGGCTGCCGCTGTACCACGACATGGGCCTGATCGGCGGCCTGCTGCAACCGATCTTCAGCGGTGTGCCGTGCGTGCTGATGTCGCCGGCCTACTTCCTGGCGCGGCCGCTGCGCTGGCTCGAAGCGATCAGCGAATACGGCGGCACCATCAGCGGTGGCCCGGACTTCGCCTACCGTCTGTGCAGCGAACGGGTCAGCGAGTCGGCCCTGGAACGCCTGGACCTGAGCACCTGGCGCGTGGCCTATTCCGGTTCCGAGCCGATCCGCCTGGACACCCTGGAACGGTTCGGCGAAAAATTCGCCGCCTGTGGTTTCAGCTCGAATAATTTCTTCGCCTCCTATGGCCTGGCCGAAGCGACCTTGTTTGTCGCCGGTGGCCGCCGTGGCCACGGCATCCCTGCGTTGCACCTGGATGCGCAGGCGCTGGCCGCCAACCGCGCCGAGCCGGGGCAGGGCAGTGCGGTCATGAGTTGCGGCACCCATCAACCGGACCACGCCGTGCTGATTGCCGATCCCCACACGCTCAGCGCGTTGGCCGACAATTGCGTGGGCGAACTCTGGGCCAGCGGCCCGAGCATTGCCCACGGTTACTGGCGCAACCCCGAAGCCAGCGCGCGGACTTTCGTCCAGCACGCCGGCCGGACGTGGCTGCGCACCGGCGACCTGGGGTTTATCCGGGACGGTGAGGTGTACATCACCGGGCGCTTGAAAGACCTGCTGATCGTACGCGGACACAATCTGTACCCGCAGGACATCGAGCAAACCATCGAGCGAGAGGTGGAGGTGGTGCGCAAGGGCCGGGTGGCCGCCTTTGCGGTAAATGACCACGGTGTGGAAGGCATCGGCATTGCTGCGGAAATCAGCCGCAGCGTGCAGAAAATCCTGCCGCCCGAAGCACTGATCAAGGCGATTCGCCAGGCAGTGGCCGAGGCTTGCCAGGAGGCGCCGTGCGTGGTGGTGCTGCTCAATCCGGGCGCGTTGCCGAAAACCTCCAGCGGCAAGGTGCAACGGGCGGCGTGTGCGCTGCGCCATGCCGATGGCAGTCTCGACTGCTATGCGCAGTTCCCCGACCTGCAAGCGCAGGCCAGTGATGCGGTGCTGGAGTCCGCCCTGCAAAATCAGATCGCTGCGATCTGGTGCGAGCAACTGCAGGTGCCGACGGTCGCCGCCGATGATCACTTTTTCCTGCTCGGCGGCAACTCCATCAGCGCGACCCAAGTGGTCGCGCGCCTGCGCGAAACCCTGGGCCTGGAGCTGAACCTGCGCCTGCTGTTCGAAGCGCCCACCCTGCAAGGTTTCGCCGCCAGCATCGCGCGCCTGCAACAGGACGGCGGCGTTGCCCAGGGCGCGATGGCCTCGGTGTCGCGCCAGGACGACCTGCCGCAATCCCTGGCCCAGAACCGCCTGTGGATCACCTGGCAACTGGACCCGAACAGCAGCGCCTACACCATCCCCGGCGCCCTGCGCCTGCGCGGCGAGCTGGACGAAGACGCCGTGCGCTCAAGCTTCCAGCAGTTGATCCAGCGCCACGAAGCCTTGCGTACACGCTTTTACGAGCGCGATGGCCAGGGCTTTCAGCGTGTCGAGGCCGCGACGGATTTCGCGTTGCACGTCATCGACCTCAGCGACTTGCCCGATGCCGAGCGCCAGGCGCGTGCGCAGCAGGTCCGCGAAGATCAAGCGCGTACCCGGTTCGACCTGGAGAAAGGCCCGCTGCTGCGGGTTACCCTGGTGCGTCTGGACGATGAGGACCATCAACTGCTGGTGACGTTGCACCACATCATCGCCGATGGCTGGTCGCTGAATATCCTGATTGACGAGTTCTCGCGCCTGTACGCCGCTGCCGTCCAGGGCCAGCCCCTTGAGTTGCCGCCCCTGACCCTGCAATACGCCGACTACGCCAGTTGGCAGCGCCAGTGGCTGGCCGCCGGTGAAGGCGAGCGGCAGTTGGCGTACTGGAAGGCGACGCTGGGGGACGAGCATCCGCCCCTCAACCTGGCCACCGACCACCCACGCTCGACGCAGGCGCGCAACAGCGCCGCGCGGCATACCGTACGCCTGGACGCGTCCCTCAGCGCCGCGATTGGCCAGACCGCGCGCGCCCATGAATCCACCCCGTTCATGCTGCTGCTGGCCGCGTTCCAGACCCTGTTGTATCGCTACAGCGGCCAGCGCGATATTCGCATCGGCGTGCCCAATGCCAATCGCCCGCGCCAGGAAACCCAAGGCCTGGTCGGTTTCTTCATCAACACCCTGGTGCTGCGTGCCGAGCTTGACGGGCGCATGCCGTTCAACCAACTGCTGGCCGCGACACGCCAGGCTGCATTGGACGCCCAGGCGCATCAGGACCTGCCGTTCGAGCAACTGTTGGAGGCCTTCCCCCAGGCGCGTGAACAGGGCCTGTTCCAGGTGATGTTCAACCACCAGCAACGTGACCTGAGTGCCTTGCGCCGCCTGCCGGGCCTGCTCGCCGATGAGCTGCCGTGGCACAGCCGCGAAGCCAAGTTCGACCTGCAACTGCACAGCGAAGAGGACCGCAACGGGCGCTTGAGCCTGTCGTTCGACTACGCCGATGAACTGTTCGACAGCGCCACCCTTCAGCGCCTGGCCGAGCATTACGTCCACCTGCTGCAAGCGGTCTGCGCGCAACCGCAGCACGCCGTGGGCGAACTGGAACTGAGCGCAGAGGACGAGCAACGCCCATGGAGCCAGGCGCCGTGCGCGCCGGCCCGGCAATGGCTGCCCGAACTGCTCAACCTGCACACCGCGGACACCCCGGCGCTGGTCTGGCAGGACGCCAGCTTGAGCTTCGCCCAACTGCACACCCAGGCCAACCGCCTGGCCCATTACCTGCGCGACAAGGGTGTGGGCCCGGACGTGTGCGTGGGCATCGCCGCCGAACGTTCGCCGCAGTTGCTGATCGGTCTGCTGGCGATCATCAAGGCCGGTGGCGCCTATGTGCCGCTGGACCCGAATTACCCCGCCGAGCGCCTGGCCTTCATGCTTGAGGACAGCGGCGTGCACCTGCTGTTGACTCAAACCGCGCTGCTCGAACGTCTGCCGACGACCCCAGGCGTGTGCGTGCTTGCCATGGACAGCCTGCACCTGGACAGCTGGCCAAGCCAGCCGCCGGGCCTGCACCTGCATGGCGACAACCTCGCCTATGTGATCTATACCTCCGGCTCCACCGGCCAGCCCAAGGGCGTGGGCAATACCCACGCTGCGCTGGCCGAGCGCTTGCAGTGGATGCAGGCCACCTACCGGTTGGACGCCAGCGACGTGCTGATGCAAAAGGCGCCGATCAGTTTCGACGTGTCGGTGTGGGAGTGCTTCTGGCCGCTGATCACCGGTTGCCGTCTGGTACTGGCGGGGCCGGGTGAGCATCGCGATCCTCATCGCATCGCGCAACTGGTGCAGGAACATGGCGTGACCACGCTGCACTTCGTGCCGCCGTTGCTGCAGCTGTTTATCGACGAACCGCTGGCAGCCGAATGCACCAGCCTGCGCCGCCTGTTCTCCGGCGGCGAAGCCTTGCCCGCCGAACTGCGCGACCGCGTACTGGCACGCCTGCCGGCGGTGCAATTGCACAACCGGTATGGCCCGACCGAGACCGCGATCAACGTCACCCATTGGCACTGCGCCGTGGACGATGGCGAGCGCTCGCCGATTGGCCGGCCACTGGGCAATGTGATCTGCCGGGTGCTCGACGAGCACCTCAACCCGCTGCCGGCCGGTGTTCCGGGTGAATTGTGCATCGGCGGCATCGGCCTGGCGCGCGGTTACCTTGGCCGTGCCGGGCTGACCGCCGAACGCTTTGTCGCCGACCCGCTGGGCGAGGCCGGGGCGCGCCTGTATCGCACCGGCGACCGTGCGCGCTGGAGCCTTGAGGGTGTGCTTGAATACCTGGGGCGTCTCGATCAGCAGGTCAAGCTGCGCGGCTTGCGGGTGGAACCGCAGGAAATCGAAGCGCGCATGCTGGCGGTTCAGGGCATCGCCCAAGCGGTGGTGCTGGTGCGTGACGAGCAGTTGATCGGTTACTACACCGGCCCTGTGGAACTGGATGCACAGGCGGTGAAAACCGCGCTGGCCGCGCGGTTGCCCGAGTACATGGTGCCTGCCCACCTGATGTACCTGGACGCCATGCCCTTGAGCCCAAGCGGCAAGCTCGACCGCCGCGCATTGCCGCAACCGGTGTGGCAAACCCGCGAACACGTCGAACCCGAGACGCCGTTGCAGCAGCAGATTGCGGCGATCTGGCGCGAAGTGCTCGGCCTGCCGCGTATCGGCCTGCGCGACGACTTTTTTGCCCTGGGCGGCCACTCGTTGCTGGCCACGCAGATCATCTCCCGTACTCGTCAGGCCTGCGACGTCGAGCTGCCATTGCGCACCTTGTTCGATGCCAGCGAGCTGGGCGATTTTGCCGCACAAGTGGGCCTGATCCAGGCGTCGGGCCAACGCAACCAACAGACCGCAATCGCCAAAGTCGACCGCAGCACGCCGGTGCCGCTGTCCTATTCCCAGCAGCGCATGTGGTTCCTCTGGCAGATGGAGCCGGACAGCCCGGCCTACAACGTCGGTGGCATGGCGCGCTTGCGCGGGGTGCTGGATGTGGGGCGTTTCGAGGCAGCCTTGCAGGCCCTGATCATGCGTCACGAAACCCTGCGCACCACCTTCCCGAGCGTCGATGGCGTGGCCTGTCAACACGTCTGGCCGCAGACCAACCTGCGCATGGACTGGCAGGACTTCTCGGCACTCAGCGAGACCGAGCGCCAGCAGCGTTTGCAGCACCTGGCCGATCAGGAAGCGCATACGCCGTTCAACCTGGAACGTGGGCCGTTGCTGCGCGCCTGCCTGGTCAAGGCCGGCGAGCAGGAACACTACCTGGTGCTGACCCTGCACCATATCGTCACCGAAGGCTGGGCTATGGACATCTTTGCCCGTGAACTCAGTGCACTGTACGAAGCCTTTATCGACGAGCGCGACTCACCGCTGGCGCCGCTGCCGGTGCAGTACCTGGACTACAGCGTGTGGCAACGCCAATGGCTGGAATCGGGCGAGCGTCAACGCCAGCTGGATTACTGGACCGCGCAACTGGGCCGCGAACATCCGCTGCTCGAACTGCCCGGCGACCGCCCGCGCCCGGCGGTGCAAAGCCACCGCGGCGAGCTGTACCGCTTCGACCTGAGCGATGCACTGGCCGCCCGCGTACGCGCCTTCAACGCCGAACAGGGCCTGACCCTGTTCATGACCATGACCGCTACCCTGGCCGTGTTGCTCTACCGCTACAGCGGCCAGACCGACCTGCGCATCGGCGCGCCGGTGGCCAACCGTATCCGCCCGGAAAGCGAAGGGCTGATCGGTGCGTTCCTCAACACCCAGGTGTTGCGTTGCCGGCTCAATGGGCAGATGAGTGTGGCGCAGTTGTTCGAGCAGGTGCGTCACACCGTGATCGAAGGCCAGTCCCATCAGGACCTGCCGTTCGACCATCTGGTGGAGGCGCTGCAACCACCGCGCAGCGCCGCGTACAACCCACTGTTCCAGGTGATGTGCAACGTGCAGCGCTGGGAGTTCCAGCAGAGCCGCCAACTGGCCGGCATGACCGTCGAGTACCTGGCCAACGATGCCCGCGCCACCAAGTTCGACCTCAACCTGGAAGTCACCGACCTCGACCATCGCCTGGGCTGCTGCCTGACCTACAGCACCGATCTGTTCGACGAGCCGCGCATCGCCCGCATGGCCGCGCATTGGCGCAACTTGCTGGAAGCACTGATCGATAATCCGCACCAGCGCCTCAGCGAACTGCCGTTGCTCAGCACCGCCGAGCAGCGCGCCCTGCAGGACAGCCTCGGGGTTGCAGCCGGAGAGCATCGTCTGGACCAGTGCATCCAAACCCTGTTCAGCCGGCAGGCGCTCAAGCGCGCAGACGCGCCGGCGCTGACCTTTGCCGGTGTGACCCTCACTTACGCCGAACTCGACGCCCGCGCCAATCGCCTGGCCTGGATGCTGCGCGAACGTGGCGTCGGCCCGCAGGTGCGGGTCGGCCTGGCGCTGCCTCGCTCGCTGGAAATGGTCGTCGGCCTGCTGGCGATCCTCAAGGCCGGCGGCGCCTATGTGCCGCTGGACCCGGAATACCCGCTGGACCGCCTGCACTACATGATCGAAGACAGCGGCATCGGCCTGCTGCTCAGCGATGCGGCGATGTTCCAGGCCCTGGGCGAGCTGCCGCAGGCGCTGGCGTGCTGGTGCCTCGAAAATGACGCGGCCAGGCTGGAAAATTATCCGGCCGATGAGCTGCCGTTTATCAGCCTGGCGCAGCACCAGGCGTACCTGATCTACACCTCCGGCTCCACCGGCAAGCCTAAAGGCGTGGTGGTGTCCCAGGGTGAAATCGCCATGCATTGCCAGGCCGTGATCGAGCGCTTCGGCATGCGCCCGGACGACTGCGAACTGCACTTTTATTCGATCAACTTCGACGCCGCCACCGAGCGCCTGCTGGTGCCGTTGCTCAGCGGTGCGCACGTGGTATTGCGCGCCCAGGGCCAATGGGACGCCGAAGAAATCTGCGCGCTGATCCGCAGCCATCGCGTGAATATCCTCGGGTTCACGCCCAGCTACGGCAGCCAGTTGGCGCAGTGGCTGGCCACGCAACAGCAGACCTTGCCGGTGCGCATGTGCATCACCGGCGGTGAAGCACTGACCGGTGAACATCTGCAGCGTATTCGCGCGGCGTTCCAGCCTGAGCTGTTTTTCAACGCCTATGGCCCGACCGAAACCGTGGTGATGCCGCTGGCCAGCCTGGCGCCGCAACAGGTGGAGGAGGGCGCCGCCAGCGTGCCGATCGGCAGCATTGTCGGCGCGCGCGTGGCGTACATTCTCGACGCCGACCTGGCCCTGGTGCCGCAGGGCGCGAGCGGCGAGTTGTACATCGGCGGTGCGGGCCTGGCTCAGGGCTATCACCAGCGCCCCGGCATGACGGCGGAGCGCTTTGTCGCCGATCCGTTCAGCGGCAATGGCGGGCGCCTGTACCGCACCGGTGACCTGGTGCGCCAATGCGCCGATGGGCAGGTGGAGTACCTGGGGCGTATCGACCATCAGGTGAAGATTCGCGGTTTCCGCATCGAATTGGGCGAGATCGAAACGCGTCTGTTGGAGCATGCAGCCGTGCGTGAAGCGGTGGTGCTGGCGCTGGATTCGCCGAGCGGCAAACAGCTGGTGGCGTACCTGGTCAGCGACGCCGAGCACGGCGCCTTGCGTGATGCGGTGAAGGCCCACCTCAAGGCGCACTTGCCGGACTACATGGTGCCCGCCCATGTGATCGTGCTCGACAGCATGCCGCTGACCGCCAACGGCAAGCTCGACCGGCGTGCCTTGCCGCAGCCCGATCCTGAAGCGAACCGCCAGGCGTACGTGGCGCCACGCAATGCGCTGCAAAGCACGTTGGCGGCCATCTGGTGCGCGGTGCTGAACCTGCAGCAGGTCGGCCTCGACGATAACTTCTTCGAGCTGGGCGGCGATTCGATCCTGTCGATCCAGGTGGTCAGCCGTGCGCGGCAGGCGGGCATTCATTTCAGCCCGCGTGACCTGTTCCAGCACCAGACCGTGCACAGCCTGGCCGCCGTCGCCACGCGCGTCGAGACGTTCAGCGCCGAGCAAGGTGTGCTCACCGGCCGCTCGGGCCTTACGCCGATCCAGCATTGGTTCTTCGACACCGACATTCCGGCGCGCCAGCACTGGAACCAGGCCCTGGTGCTCAAGCCGCTGCAACTGCTCGAGCCGCATCGCCTGGAGCAGGCCCTGCTGGCGGTGCTGGAGCATCACGACGCGCTGCGCCTGAGCTTCACCCAGCGCGATGCCCAGTGGCACGCCGAACACCTGAGTGTGCCCCAGGGCGGCGTATTGATGCAGGCGCAGGTGCGCGACATGGACCACTGCACCGCGCTGTTCACCGACACCCAGCGCAGCCTCGACCTGGCGCACGGCCCGCTGCTGCGCGCCTTGCTGGTGGACGGCCCGCAAGGCCGGCAGCGCCTGCTGATCGCCATCCATCACCTGGTGGTGGACGGCGTGTCCTGGCGCGTGTTGCTCGAGGACCTGCAAACGGTTTATCGCCAACTGAGCGCAGGCCAGTCCGTCAGCCTGCCGGCCAAGACCAGCGCGTTGCGCGATTGGGCCGCACGTTTGCAGGCCTATGCCCATAGCGAATCCCTGCGCGAAGAGCTGAGCCTGTGGCAGGCGCAGCTGGCGGGCCCGGCGCTGGCGTTGCCGGTGGATCGCCCACACGGCGCACTGCGTCAGCGTGACGCCGAGACCGTCAGCGTGCGCCTGGACGTCGAGCGCACCCGGCAGTTGCTGCAACAGGCGCCGAGCGCCTACCGCACCCAGGTCAACGACCTGCTGCTGACCGCCCTGGCTCGCGTGCTGTGTCGCTGGAGCGGTCACGACGCGGCGTTGATTCAACTGGAAGGCCACGGCCGCGAAAGCCTGTTCGATGACATCGACCTGACCCGCAGCGTCGGCTGGTTCACCAGCGCCTATCCGTTGCGCCTGACCCCGCAGGCGGAGCCGGGCGACTCCATCAAGGCAATCAAGGAGCAACTGCGCGGCGTGCCGCACAAAGGCCTGGGCTACGGCGTGCTGCGCTACCTGGCGGACGACCCGTGCCAACGCAGCCTGGCCGCGCTGCCGAGCGCCGACATTACCTTCAACTACCTCGGCCAGTTCGACCAGAGCTTCGGCGCCGACGCGCTGTTTCATCCGCTGGAGGAATCCGCCGGCCTTGCGCACGACCCCGATGCACCGCTGCCCAATGCGCTGAGTGTCGACAGCCAGGTGTATGGCGGTGAACTGGTGCTGCGCTGGACCTTCAGCCGCGAGCGCTACGATCAGCAAACCATTGGCAAACTGGCCGAGGCCTATCTGACCGAACTGCAGGACCTGATCGCCCATTGCATCAAGGACGAATCCGGTGGCCTCACGCCGTCCGACTTCCCGCTGGCACGGTTGACCCAGGCGCAACTGGACAGCTTGCCGGTAGCGGCCGGCGCCATTGAAGATGTCTACCCGCTGACCCCGATGCAAGAGGGCCTGCTGCTGCACACCCTGCTGGAACCGGGCACCGGCCTGTATTACATGCAGGACCGCTACCGCATCAACAGTGAACTCGATCCCGAGCGTTTCGCCCAGGCCTGGCAGGCGGTGATCGCCCGCCACGAAGCCTTGCGTGCCTCGTTCTGCTGGAACGTCGGCGAAGACATGCTGCAAGTGATCCACAAGCCCGGCAGTACGCCGATTGACTACCTGGACTGGAGCGCCGACCCCGAGCGTGAGCACGAGCCGCGTCTGCAAGCGCTGCTCAAGGCCGAGCGCGAGGCCGGTTTCGATCTGCTCAACCAGGCGCCGTTCCACCTGCGCCTGATCCGCGTGGGCGAGGCGCGCTACTGGTTCATGATGAGCAACCACCACATCCTTATCGATGCCTGGTGCCGTTCGCTCCTGATGAACGACTTCTTCGAGCTCTACCAGGCGCTTGGCGAAGGGCGCGACGCGCAACTGGCCACGCCGCCGCGCTACCGCGACTACATCGCCTGGCTGCAACGCCAGGACCTGGACGCAGCGCGCCAGTGGTGGCAGCGCAACCTGCAAGGTTTCGAGCGCACCACGCCGATCCCGAGCGACCGACCATTCCTGCGCGAACATGCCGGCCACAGCGGCGGCATGGTGGTGGGGGACTGCTACACCCGGCTGGATGCCCGTGACGGCGCGCAACTGCGCGAGCTGGCCCAGGCGCATCAACTCACCGTCAACACCTTCGCCCAGGCGGCCTGGGCCTTGGTGCTGCGGCGCGTGAGCGGTGATCGCGACGTGCTGTTCGGCGTCACCGTGGCCGGGCGTCCGGTGGACATGCCCGAGATGCAACGCACCGTGGGCCTGTTTATCAACAGCATCGCGCTGCGGGTGAAGCTGCCTGCCGATGACCAGCGGTGCAGCGTGCGCCAGTGGTTGAGCGGTTTGCTCGACAGCAATATGCAACTGCGCGAGTACGAATACCTGCCGCTGGTGACTATCCAGGAACACAGCGAACTGCCCAAGGGCCAGCCGCTGTTCGACAGCCTGTTCGTGTTCGAAAACGCCCCGGTGGAAACCTCGGTGCTCAGCCATGCGCAAAGCCTGAATGCCACCTCCGATTCCGGGCGTACCCACACCAACTTTCCACTGACCGCCGTGTGCTACCCGGGCGATGACTTGGGCCTGCACCTGTCCTACGACCAGCGCTACTTCGATGAAACCACCGTGCAAGGCATGCTCGCCGAGTTCAAGCGCCTGTTGCTGGCGCTGGTGCAGGGCTTCCATGGCGACATGGCCGACCTGCCGCTGATCGGCGAACAGGAGCGCGCGTTCCTGGTGGACGGCTGCAACCAGAGCGAACACGACTACCCGCTGGCGCGCAGCTATGTCGAGTTGTTCGAGGAACAGGTGGCGCGATATCCGCAGCGTATCGCCGCCAGTTGCCTTGACCGGCAATGGAGCTATGAGGAGTTGAACCGACTCAGTAACGGCCTGGGGCATGCGCTGATTGCCGCCGGTGTCGGCCCGGACCAACCGGTGGCGTTGCTGGCCGAGCGTAACCTGGAGTTGCTCGGCATGATCATCGGCAGCTTCAAGGCCGGTGCCGGCTACCTGCCGCTGGACCCTGGCCTGCCGGGTCCGCGCCTGAGCCGCATCATCGACCTGAGCCGCACGCCCTTGCTGGTGTGCACCGAAGCGTGCCGGGAACAGGCCATCGAACTGCTCGACGGCGTCGACTGCCAGTTGCTGGTGTGGGAGGAAATCCCCGCCCGTGGCGAAAACCCGGGCGTCTATAGCGCCCCGGACAACCTCGCCTACGTGATCTACACCTCCGGTTCCACCGGCCTGCCCAAGGGCGTGATGGTCGAACAGCGCGGCATGCTCAACAACCAATTGAGCAAGGTGCCCTACCTGCAACTGAGCGATGCCGATGTGATCGCGCAGACCGCTTCGCAAAGCTTCGATATTTCCGTGTGGCAGTTCCTCGCCGCGCCGCTGTTCGGCGCGCGGGTGGATATTGTGCCCAACGCCCTGGCCCATGATCCCCAGGGCTTGCTGGCCCACGTCCAGGCACACGGCATCACCGTGCTGGAAAGCGTGCCGTCGCTGATCCAGGGCATGCTCGCCCAGGACCACATTCGCCTCGACGGCCTGCGCTGGATGCTACCGACCGGTGAAGCGATGCCGCCGGAACTGGCGCACCAATGGCTGCTGCGCTACCCGCAGATCGGCCTGGTCAACGCCTACGGCCCGGCGGAATGCTCGGACGACGTGGCGTTCTATCGCGTCGACCTGGCCTCGACCCGTGGCACTTATCTGCCGATTGGCACGCCCACCGACAACAACCGTCTGTACCTGTTGGACGGCGCGCTGGAACTGGTGCCCCAAGGCGCCGTCGGCGAATTGTGCGTGGCCGGCACCGGCGTCGGTCGCGGTTACGTCAGCGACCCGCTGCGCACCGCACCGGTGTTTGTACCGAACCCGTTCGGCGCACCGGGCGAGCGCCTGTACCGCACCGGCGACCTGGCGCGCCGGCGCAGTGACGGCGTGTTGGAGTACGTCGGGCGGGTCGACCACCAGGTGAAGATTCGCGGCTACCGCATCGAACTGGGTGAAATCGAAGCACGCCTGCACGAACAACCTGAGGTGCGTGATGCGGCGGTCGGTGTCCAGGAGGGCGTCAACGGCAAGCACCTGGTGGGCTACCTGGTGCCGGTTGATGAAAGCTTAAGCCCAAGCGAACGCCTGGACCGTATCAAGCAACGCCTGCGCGCCGAATTGCCGGAATACATGGTGCCGCTGCACTGGCTGTGGCTCGAGCGCCTGCCGCTCAACGCCAACGGCAAACTCGACCGCAAGGCCCTGCCGGCCCTGGACATCGGCCAGTTGCACAGCCAGGACTACCTGGCGCCGCGCAATGAACTGGAAACCACCCTGGCCGCGATCTGGGCCGAAGTGCTCAAGGTCGAACGGGTAGGGGTGCAGGACAACTTCTTCGAACTGGGCGGGCATTCGTTGCTGGCGACACAGATCGCTTCACGGGTGCAGAAGACGCTGCAGCGCGATGTGCCGCTGCGGGCGATGTTCGAGTGCAGCACGGTGGCGGAGCTGGCCGAGTATATCGAGGGTTTGGCGGGCAATGAGATCAGTGCCGAGAAGGTGGATCGGTTGAGTGATTTGATGGCGGAGCTGGAGGGGTTGTGAGACGGCCGCTGGTCTGGAATATCGAGGTTTTCCAGCAGAACTGTCAATTCTGACAGTAGGCAGGATTCCTGATCCACGTGTTAGATAACCGTAGTTTCCGGCCCGCCGGGCCGGGCCCACTGGTGATCTGACGCTGGACAGGAGCCTTATCGTGGCGAGCAAAATACCTGCAAAAAAAACCAGTTCCGTTCAGGCAGAAAAGGCGCTGCCTGCCGTTGAAACGGAACTGCCTTACGCGATTATCGAGCACGCTGCGAACAACAGCCTGCTGTATCCCATCGATGCAAGCGATGGTACGACGGCCACGCTTACCCTGCCGGCGAATGCCACTAACGTCATGTTCCACATGGCGGTCAAGGATCAGGACCAGCCAAGCTTCGAGCCGATCTCTGTGGAAAACGGCGT
This sequence comes from Pseudomonas sp. 28 E 9, assembly GCF_900004785.1. Lineage (NCBI taxonomy): Bacteria > Pseudomonadati > Pseudomonadota > Gammaproteobacteria > Pseudomonadales > Pseudomonadaceae > Pseudomonas > Pseudomonas sp. 28 E 9. Next base: position 29,078 of record NZ_CVTK01000046.1, read on the forward strand.
CAATGTCGTCGACATTCCGGCACGCTGGATCAGCTACTGCATCGGGCACACGGTATTGATCAAGTACACGGCCAATGCAGGGGGGCGTGCGCTGGAATCCCTGACGCTGGAGTTGGAAATCCAACAGATCAGGGAGGAGCATCTTGTCGTCTCAAGGCCGGTGTTTACCCATGCCAAGGAGGAGTGGAGTACCTGGTACCTGCGCATGCAAGAGTTTACGGGCGATGAAATTGTCGCGATCAAGGCCTGGCCGATGATTCAACCCGGGCAGCGGTTGTTTGTCGTGGTTGCGGGTAACCAGCACGTGGCGCCTTATCGCTTCGCCTGGGTGGCCAAGGATCATGTGGTGCAGGAGCACGAAGCCCATCCGGACCACGTTTTTCGCTTTACGCTTTCGCGAGGCTGGCTGTCCAGGCTGGACGACTATTCGGCGATCACCGCTCACCTGGGCGTGATTTGGGACACCACCGCCCCGGTATACCCTGAGCCTGGCGATCCGCTTCTGGAGAATCCGCTCCCGGTGAACGCCGAGGATTTCCACCTGCGCACGACCTCATTGCTGCAGGTCGACCCTGCGCTGGATCTGAACGCCCCGCATTTGCGCGAGTCTGCGCAATACAACGGTGAGTGGTGCCTCAACCCTGAAAACACCCGCCAGGGAGGGGAGGTTGTCATCCAGGGGCTGGATACTTACAAAGGTGACGAGGTCAGGTTTTATGTAAGCGGGCCCGGTTATGCGAAAAAACCGTTGGGTGATTTCACGGTTGAACAGGACGGTGAGATGCCTCTCGTCAAACTGCCGGCCTGTGTGGTGGCATGTTTCTTCAACAAGCAGATGACCTTGAGCTATGACCTCGCCGTCAGTGGCACGGTACAGCCGTCCCCAGTAAGGCTGATCAATGTTTTAACCCCCGAATTTGAGCGCCCGTTGATTGAAGAGGCGAACCCGGATCGGTCGTTGTGCCTTGATAACTTTTCAGGGGATGCAAACGTGATAGCGCCTTTGGGCGCATACGGTCAGTGCGCGAGCCATTGCTGGATGTGGATCGATGCTGAACATGCAGACGGCAGCGCTTACCGCCTGGATATCCTGGTCGGTAAGGTTGTCACGGACGCCTGGAAAAGCGACGGCGTCAGGGCTGATATCCCAAGGGTTGCGTTGGAGAGGATCGGCGATTGCTCCAGGTTTGAACTGCACGTCAAGGCCAGCTTTTGCGAGGCGAGCGAACTGGAGGACGCCCTCGAATTCCCACCTGCGACATTCACCATTTACCAGCAGCCCCTGACGCCACGGGCACCCACAGTCAGGGAGGCACAGGGTGGTGTTCTGGTGGCGTGGAACGGTCGCGATGGGGTGCATGTCGAGGCGGTTTACGAAGGCTATCAACCCAGCTACCAGCATACTGCCCAATGGTGCCTGGACGGCGAAGACAGCTGCTGGCCACTGCCCTTGCAGGAAAGTCCGTCCCGCCCGGTCACTTTCCTGGCGTCGCGCGAGCAGGTGATCAACAGCTTCCGCAAGACGGCGTTGATTTCTTATACCGTGATCAATGCCTGCAAGCAGATGGTGTCCGAGACACTGGAGTTGCAGGTTGGTGAGCCCATCATGGAGCGGCGTCCTCGCCCGGTGGTGAAGCAGGCTACTGGCAACGTGTTGGATCTACGTACCTTCCCCGGGAAGGATGCAGAAGTCATCGTCAAGAGTACCGACGCCGACGTTGATTTGGCGTGGTGGTTTTTCATCGAGGGGCATTTCGCAATTATGACGCTTGAGGGAACTGCGCAGGATGGTTCTTCGATCACGATCCCGATTATGGCCAGGCCCCTCGAAAGCGGTGACAGGGACGGATTGTCGTGCCTGATCCCGCACTCGGAGTTGGAGAAGTTAGCAAGTCACACGCAGGTCACTATTAATTTTTCGCATTTTATAGGTCCCAATCCGGTTGGAAGCGTTGAGATCACGTTTCAACCATTGACGTTAGAGTTGCGTAAAGCACTTTACGACTTCACTGACTTCGACCCCGCCGGCAAGGACTGGAACGGCTGGCAAAAAGGCAGGGGGGCCACTGACCCCCGAGACCTGTCGCGCAAGGTCGGGGCGGTACCAGGGCCTGCAACGGGCTATCTTTTGTGGGACTGGGGCTACACCAACACAACCGACCCTAATACCCAGCGTGAGAAAATGTTCAAGGTGTTCAATAATCTTGAAGTAGGGCGCCGCTATACGTTCAGCGCCTGGATTCGTGATCCCGTGGACAATACTGCCAGTAAGCCCGGCCTGGTATTGGTTGTCGATGGGATGGATATCACGCCGGTAACTTACCCTGCAGGCACTGCCTGGCAATTACTTGAAGGAAGTTTCTTAGCTTCCTCAAGCACCATGCGGCTCGCTTTTCACAATGCGGTGATGGGGATCGGCCCGACTAATGACTTTGAGGTTACTTACCTTATGGTGAAGGAAGACACTTGATCGGGCGCGTTTGACGAGTATCAAAAACGAGGCCTCCAGTAATGGGGCCTCTTTCGTCAGGCGCCAGGTGTTTTATTTCGGCCCCAAAATGTTCACCCACTTACCCGGCGACGGCGCTCCGTGCTGTTGCCGCCATCCACTGGTCGAATAATGTCTTTATGGAGATTGGAACTGTGAATTCTGACAGTAGGAGCGCCGGCTTTTTTACGGTGTGATAGGGCGATGCTGATCAGGCCAACCTCTGGGCTTCGGCATTCCCAGTCTATTGAAAAGGAACTTTCACCATGCCCAAGTCATCGCCGAATGCCCTTGACCTGCCCAAGCCAGAGCTGCTTGAGGCTGACGAAAGTGGCAGTGTCGATTCACTCAAACTGCTGAACGGAGGCAACGTCCGAGTCTGCTACGGCGACATGCAGGCCACTGACCTCATCACTCTGGACTGGCCATTGGCAGGCAGCCCTTATCCGCCGATAGAACCCCTGAATGGCGACGAGGCAGGTTGTATCAACTTTTATATCCCTTCTGAATACATAGCATTGTGGTTGGACACTTACGTGTCGTTTACCTACACCGTCACCAGAAACGGTGAGAGTCAAACATCTCTGCAGGGTGGGGTACGGATCAGCCTGCCCTCGAACTTGCCTCAGGCACACATTTTCGAAGCGTTCGATGGCAAACTGGATCTTTCCTTGTTGTGCTGTAAAGATCCGATTCTTTACATTCCACCCTGGGCATTTGTCGGCACCATCCAAACGATCAACTGCTATATAGGCGGCATCTATCCGGATGGCTCCAAGGCCAGACTCTACCCATTCAATGGTGAACCGGTCACCGACGAACACGTACGCCTTGGGTGGCGTCGAGCAATACCTCGGGCGTCGCTCCAGCAACTTAAACATGACAGTGAACTGTATCTGTTGGCGCAGGTGCGCTACAGCCAGGCGACTCCCTATAGATCGTTCGGCTCGCTTTCATTGACGTTGCTCACTGAGTCTCACCTGGAACTGTCGCCCCCAGAGCTCAAGGAAGCCGTACACACCGAGTTCGACGGCTGGCTGGTCAACCCGGTAAACACGGTGAACGGTGCGCATATCGTGGTGGCTTATGAGGGCATGTGCAGCGGCGACACGGTGTGCCCGACACTTACCGGCACCCCTGGGCCGGGCACAGTCGAACTGGAATGCCGGCAACCGGTTGAAGGTGAAACCAGCCTGGTGTTTACGGTACCGCCCGCAGTGATCCGCGCCAATTTTGAGCAAGCCATTACGTTGACCTACAACGTCACGCGCTGCGATGGCAGCCATTGGTCCTCACCCGAGCGCCACTTGAAGGTGCTGGGCATCACGGGCTTGCCAAAACCCGGCATTGAGCAGGCCACTGGCGACAGGGTGGACCTCAATACGTTCGGTGATGACGCAACGGCGGTGGTGCCTATCTGGCATTACGCCATGGAGCAGGACTACTGCTGGGCCTGGGTAACCGGCACACGTGAGGACGGCAGTTCTTGTCTGTTTTATGTATTGGAAGGCAAGCCGCTTACTGCTGCTTGGCTACGCGATGGCGTTGATACACCGATAGCCAGGACCAAGCTGCAAAAATTGGCCGATTGCAGTGAGTTCAACCTGCATTTTGCGGCGAATTTTGATGGGCCGTGCGACCTGGACACGGCCGTCGAGTTTGCTGTTGTGACTTTCAGCCTCGAGCAGGAGGCGTTGATACTGCCCCCTCCGAGGGTGTGTGAAGCAGTGAGTGATCAACTGACCCTCTGGAATGGCCGCGACGGTGTGACGGTTCGCGTGGAATATGAACGGATCAGCCCTAATCAGATGATCGACGTGCGGTGGCTCAAGACGGATGGCACGAGCCTGCCGTTGACCTCAAAACCGGGCAACAGCGATCCTGGTTATGTCGATTTTGCGATTCCGCGCGAAGCGGTGATCCACGGTGCGGGTAAAACAATCCTGATCAATTACACAGTGACCAGCGCTTGCAAGATGGCGCCGTCGAAGACGCTGGCATTGAAGGTCAGTGTGCCGACGAGATTACCCACCCCAATGGTGCCTGAGGCGACGCCACCGGCTACCCAGGGCGCAATCCTGGATCTACGGACGTTCTCCGGCGATGCGCAAATCATCGTCAATGACGAAAACTTCGATAAGGCCTGGTGGTTCTCCCTGGAAGGACAGAAAGGCTGGTTGGAATGTACCGGCACTAAAGAGGACGGATCTTCACACACCGTGCGCGTGATGACGGGTCAGCTGATTACCTTCTCCGATGTGAACAACGGCCTCAAGCGTGTACTTGCGCGCTCCGATCTGGAGGCGTTTCGCGACAAGACACCATTGGCCATCGTCTTCAAGGTGACCACCGATGGCAGTCCGGATGTGAGTGAGGCGATCGAGTTTCCGCTGTTGGAATTGACACTGCGCAAGCGGTTCAGAGACGTGACTGACTTTGACCCTAATAAAAAAGACTGGAACGGTTGGCAAAAAGGCGCGGGTGCCACCGACCCAAGGGACCTGGTGTTAAAAGAGGCAGGCGGTCAATATTATTTGTTTGATTGGGGTTATACCAACACTCAAGACCTGGCTACTCAAAGGGAGAAGTTGTTCAAGGTGTTCAGTGACCTGGAGATTGGTCGCACCTACGAATTCAGTGCCGATGTTCGGGATAACAGTGGTGGGCGTCCATTGCCGAGGATTGCCTTGGTAGCTTCGGGACAAGAAATTGTCGCTCCGACGCTATTGGATACGCGGGTCTGGAGAACGCTCAAAAGTGTGTTCACTGCGTCATCTTCTACAGTAAGGCTCAGTGTCGATAACGTGCAATTGGGGTTGGGAGGCAATGATTTTGATCTGACGTTGCTGGTGGTAGAGGAAGTTTAATCGAGGCCATGACAAGAATGCCTGTGTTAACACTGGCATTCTTGTTAACGAACCTGGGGCTAATTACTTCGGCCCCAGTATCTTCACCAACTTATCCGGCGACGGCGCCCCCTGCTGTTGCTGCAACCCACCCTTGTCATCCAGATAGAAAATCGCCGGCGTCGCCGACAACTCCAGGTCCTCCATCAACTTCATATTGCCATCGAGCCTGGCTTCGATATCCGCCGGGATCTTGCTCAGCGCTTGCAGTTTGCTGGCCTTGCCGGCGCCTTCGTGTTCTTCCAGGGCTTTCTGCGGGTCTTTGGCGGCGAACAGTGCGGCGGATTTGCCCGGGCTGTCTTCGCGGATGATCCCCACCATGATGTGGCGCAGTTGCACCTTGCCGGCCTTCACCCATGGCCGTGCCTGTTCCCAGAACATGTTGCAGTAGGGGCAGTTGGGGTCGCTGAACAGGTAGACGATGCGTGGCGCGTTCTTGTCGCCGTCCTGGATCCAGCTGCTGTTTTCCAGCTTGGCCCAGGCTTCCCTGGACATCGGGGCGTACACCAGTTTTTCCAGGGGCGCGCTGCTCAGGTCGTTGCCCTGGGCATCGTACAGGTTGCCGGCGATCACGCTTTTGCCGTCGGCGGTCAGGTACAGCGCCATGCCGCGGTTCTGGTACTGCGCGGCATAGCCGGTCAGGCCGCTGGGGGCGTCGAATTGGCCGAGGATTTTGGCGCCCTTGGCTTCGATTTGCTTGATCGGGGCCGGCCAGTCTTCGGCCTGGGCCAGGGTGGCGGCAAGCGTCAGCGGCAGCAGGGTCAGCAGGTGGCGGAGGCGAGGCATGTGGGTTTCCTTTGTGGGACGGTGTCGAAGGGTTCCATGGCGCGGGCCAGGCTGGCCTGGGACAGCTCGCCGAGGTGGCTGTTGATCAGGCGTCCGTCGGCCGAGTAGAACAAGGTGGTAGGCAGCGCCATGGAGCCGACGGCCTGGCCGAGGCGTCCGCCGGCGTCGAACAGCATGTTGTCCAGGTTCAGGCCCTGGGTGGCCAGGTAGGTGCTGACACTCTGCATGCTCTCGGCCTGGTTGACGAACAGGAAGGTGACATCCGGGCGTTGATGTTGCGCGCGCTCCAGCACCGGCATTTCCCGACGGCACGGTGGGCACCAGGTGGCCCACAGGTTGATCACCAGCGGGCCACCTTTGTAGTCGGCCAGTTGCACCACATTGCCGTTGGCATCGCGCAAGGTGATGTCCGGCAGCTGCGAACCCTTGTCGTAGAGGCTCAGCGACAGGCTGGCCATGCCCCAGAACACCAGGCCGCTGATCACCCCGGCGCCGAGTGGCCTGCGCAGGGCAGGGCGCCGCCAGCCGTAGGCCAGCGCGCCGAGCACCAGCGCGATCACGCCGGGCCAGGCGAGGAAACCGCCGTCGCGCAGGTCGACCATCTGCAGCCAGTCGTTGCGGTAATCGCTCCAGTACATCAGTACAAAGCTGATACGGGCGGCCAGCATGCCCAGCAGGAACAGGCTGAACAACACCGATTCAGGGTTTTCACCGCCACGCCTGGCCACGCGCCAGCCCACCAGGGTGGCGAGAATCAGCGCGCTGATCAGCAGAATGTGATTCAGGGCGATGGCGAAGGTGCCGATGGTGAGGGTCAGCATCAGCGCGCGTCTCGGGTTTGCGTCCAGCGTTGCAGGAAGGCGGCGGCATCCACTTCGCCGGTGATGCGTTGGGCGCGGCGTTCTTCACCGTCCGGACCGATCCACACGAAACTCGGTGGCCCCGGCACTTTGTAGCGACCCAGCAGTGCGCGGCTGGCGGCATTGTCGGCGGTGACGTCCAGGCGCAGCAGGCGTACATCCTTCAGGGCGGCCATCACGTCCGGCTTGCCGAACACCTGTTTTTCCATGATCTTGCACGACACACACCAATCGGCGTAGTAGTCCACCAGCACCCATTGGCCCTCGGCCTTGGCGCTGTCGAGCTGGCTTTGCAGGGCGGCCGGGTCGTTGATGGTGGTGAACGCATCGTGGGCGTCAGCGGTGGCAGCCACCCGCGAGCCGCTGTAGACCTTCAACGGTTGCCACAGCTCATCGCTGCCACCCGCCGCGCCCACCACCAGTACCGCGCCCCACAGGCCCAGCACCAGGGAGGCCGCGCCGAACACCTTGGCGGCCAGCCCGTATTCACGGGCCAGCATCCAACCGCAATAGGCCATGACCAGCGCCAGTGCGCCCCAAAGGCCGATCCACAGGCTTTCGCCGACCACCGGGCGAATCATCAGCACGGCGGTGCCGAGGAACAGGAAACCGAAAACGCCCTTGAGCACGTTCATCCAGGTGCCCGGCTTGGGCAGGAAGCGGTTGCCCACGGTGACCAGCAACAACAACGGGATACCAATGCCGATGCCCATGGCGAACAGGATCAGCCCGCCGTGCAGCGCATTGCCGCTCTGGGCGATATACAGCAGGGCGCCGGCCAGGGGCGCGGTCATGCACGGGCCCACCAGCAGACCGGACAACGCACCGAGAATGCCCGCACCGACCAGGCTGCCGCCGCTCTGCTGGCGGCTGACCGTGTCGAGGCGGTCGCGCAGGAACGCAGGCAGTTGCAATTCAAAGAAGCCGAACATCGGCAGGGCGAGGATCACGAACAGCGCGGCGAAACTGCCGAGGATCCACGGGGTTTGCAGCAGCGCGGCCAGATTGCCGCCCAGCAACGCGGCCATCACACCCAGCGCGGCGTACACCAGGGCCATGCACACCACGTAGCTGCTGGCCAGGGCAAAGCCGCGACGCGGGCTGGCACCGCTGCCCACCACCAGGCCGGCAAGGATCGGCAGCATCGGTAACGAACACGGGGCAAACGCCAGCAACAGGCCCAGGCCGAAAAAGATCAGCAGGCTCCAGCCCAGGCTGCGCTGTTGCAGGCCGCTGGCCAGGCTTTCGTCCTGGGCCTGCGCGGTGGCGGCGACGGCCGGGCTGCCGCCCAGGTCCACGGTGATCGATTGTGGCGGATAGCACAGGCCGGCGTCGGCGCAGCCCTGCCAGCCCAGCTTGACCTGGCCGGTGGCGCCGGCCGGGAGCTTCACTTCCAGGCCCTGGCGATACACTTGCTGTTCGCCGAAGAACTCATCGCTGTGGGCTTCGCCCTGGGGCAGCACGGGCTTTTGCGCCAGGCCGTCGAATTTCATGCGCTGCTGGTACAGGTAGTAACCGTCGGCAATCTGCCAATACAGCTGGGTCTCGCCGCTTTCAAGACGCTCGGAGGTAAAGGTGAAGGCCTTGCCCACCGGGAGGAAATCGGGTTTGGACTCGAACGGGTTACCCGGTGCGGCCTGGGCGAACCCCGCCAGCAACACCAGCAGAAAAGTAAATAGATACCGCATGGTCCAGCCTTAATTCGATGCAAGTGAGGCACACAATGTGTGGCGTTGATTAACCGATGATTAACCGGCGCTATTCTAGAGGGTAGGAGTTATCGGGTGTTATGAAGTTAGCGGCATAATGCACGCTTAATCCGTGCGTTTTCTAATCACCCGCATCTTTCATGAAGGGCTCAGCATGCACGTACTGGTCTGCGAAGACGACGAACTGATCGCCAGCGGCATCGTGGCCGGCCTCACCGCCCAGGGCTTCACGGTTGAACGCGTGGCCACGGCGGCGGCGGCCAGGGCGATGCTCAGGGCGGCCACCTTCGACATCATGGTGCTCGACCTCGGCCTGCCCGACGAAGACGGCCTGAAACTGCTGCAGCAACAGCGCAGCCAGGGCCTGGAGATCCCGGTGTTGATCCTCACCGCCCGTGACTCGGTGACCAACCGCGTCGACGGCCTGCAGGCGGGGGCCGATGACTACCTGCTCAAGCCCTTCGACCTGCGCGAACTCGCCGCCCGCCTGCAAACCCTGCTGCGCCGCGTGGCGGGGCGCCGGGTCAACCTGATCGAACATGGCCGCCTGGCGTATGACCCCAGCAGCCGCGAGACCTTCCTGGGTGGCCAGCCGGTGGACCTGTCGCGCCGTGAACAAGCGCTGTTGCAGGCCTTGCTGCACAACAAGGGCCGCGTGTTGTCCAGCGAGCAGCTCAAGGACAGCGTCTACGGGTTCAACGACGAATTGGAAAGCAACGCGCTGAACGTGCACATCCACCACCTGCGGCGCAAATTGGGCAATGGCATCGTCGAGACCGTACGCGGCCTCGGCTATCGCCTGGGCCCGGCCGATGCGGGAGAGGATGCTTCGTGAAGAGCCTGCGCCTGCGCCTGACGTTCAAGCTCGGCGCCGCTTTTGTCGTGATCTGGGCCCTGGCGGCGGCCTGGATGCTCAACGACCTGCGCAATCAGATGATGTTTTCCCTCGACCAGCGGCTGGTCGCCTCGGCGCGCATGGTGGCCGGGCTGACCGAACAGATGCCGGGCCTGGCCAGCGTCGGCGCCGGCACCCATTTGCGTAGCGAACAACTGAGCGTACCGGGGGGTATGGCCTGCCAGGTCAGTTCCCTGCACGGCGAAGTCCTGGCGCGCAGCCATACCACGCCGGATGAGGGGCTGGAGTCGCGCAAGAGCGGTTTTCGCGACCAGATGATCGATGGCGTGGGCTGGCGCAGTTTCACCCTGTCCCAGGGTGACCTGCTGATCACCACGGCCGACCGCCAGGTGGAGCGTGAGGCGCTGAACCTGTCGATCCTGCTGGCGGCCTCGGTGCCGGTCGGCGTGGCCTTGCTGGGCTGTCTGTGCCTGTTGTGGCTGGGCATCGGCCAGAGTCTGGTGCCGCTCAACCGCATGCGTGACGCCTTGATGCGCCGCAGCGCCGACTCCCTTGAACCGTTGCAGATCCACCCGCTGCCCAGCGAACTCAAGCCATTGCTCGACACCCAGAACCAGCTGTTGCAACGCATCGCCAAGACCATCGAGCGCGAGCGCCGCCTCACCGGTGACGCCGCCCATGAGCTGCGCAGCCCCTTGACGGCGATCAAGACGCACCTGCAAGTGGCGCGCATGACCGAGGGCGCGGCGCGTGACCAGTCCCTGGCCCACGCCGAGGAAGGCGCCGACCGCCTGCACCGCACCCTGGAGCAACTGTTGCTGCTGGCACGGGTGGAGGGCAGCCTGTCGTTTGACGATGGGTTGCAGTCCAGCGCCGAGGAAGTCGCCCGCCTGGCGATCCAGGATGCCCACGCCGGGGACAATTCGCGCATCGACCTGATCCTGGCGGACGGTCTTGCCGACACGCCGGTGGACATGCCCGTGGGCCTGGCCGTCGCGGCCTTGCGCAACCTGCTGGACAACGCCTTGCGCCACACCCCAGCCGATACCCGTGTGGAGCTGAGGGTTTTCTCCAACGCTGACAAAGTGGTGTTCCGCGTGCGCGACCACGGCCCGCAGATTTCCAGCGAGGACTTGCAATACCTCACCCAACGCTTCTGGCGCAACGGCAGCAGCGACGGCTGTGGCCTGGGCCTGGCGATTGTTCAAGCGATCGTCCAGCGCTGCGCGTGCTCGCTGGCATTCGACAGCCAGGCCGATGGCCTGCGCGTTGACCTGGGCATGCCGTTGCGACGCTGATCGCTTTTCTGCAAGTGCCAAGTAATTACCGCTCGCCTGACCAGCAAATCGTCAGGATGGCGGTAATTTTTTTGCGCTTGAAAGGGCCGAATGATTCGGCCCGTATTGAAAAGGACGGATCTTATGTTGGTCATCGATACCAGTTTCCCTGCCCGGGATTTCAACGAACGTAACGGCGAGCCCGTGGCGCAGGTGATCCTGCACTACACGGCGGCGCCCTTTGACTCATCCTTGCGCACCCTGACGCAGAATGGGGTCAGCGCTCACTACCTGCTGCCCGATCCCGATGAACCGGCCTATCGCGCCGCCGGCTATGACGAACTGCGGGTGTTTCGCCTGGTGGGCGAGGACAAGCGTGCCTGGCATGCCGGGGCGAGCCATTGGGGCGGGCGGGATAACCTCAACAATCGCGCGATCGGCATCGAAATCGTCAACCTGGCGCGTGACGACAAAGGCGTGTTCACGTTTCCCGCGTATCGCGAGGAACAGGTGCAGGTGTTGATTGCGTTGATGCGCGACATCCTCGGGCGCTACCCGCACATCGGCCCGGTGGATATTCTCGGGCATTCGGATGTGGCGTACTGGCGCAAGAGCGACCCGGGCCCCCGGCTACCCTGGCGCTGCCTGCATGAGGCCGGGGTAGGCGCCTGGTTTGACGAAGCCACCCGGGCGATGTACCAACGCCGGTTTTGCATGGGGTTGCCGCCGGAAGTGGAAGTCGAGCGGGCGTTTCAGCGCTATGGCTACAAACCGGCGTGGAATCGCCAGGCCTTTGAACAGCGCACCCGGGCGTTTCAGATGCACTTTCGGGCGCGCGATTATGCCGGGCGCCTGGATGCGGAGACCTGCGCGATCCTGTATGCGCTCAACGAAAAGTACCGGGGACTCTAAAGCCAAACACCATTCAAATGTGGGAGGGGCGTGAGTATCTACACAACGTTTAGGTACCACGCGGACCCCTGTGGGAGGGGGCTTGCCCCCGATGGCGGCCTCTGGGCCGACCGGGATGTTGGATTGGAACGAGTACATATCCGTTTCTGCGGTAACGGCTGCTAATGGTTCCGCTTTTACAGCGGCTCACTTTTGAAAAGCGCAAAAGTAAGC
>NZ_CVTK01000046.1:41134-45973 GCF_900004785.1 Pseudomonas sp. 28 E 9
CGGCGTCCTGCCGGGTTACCCACGGATTCAAGCCTGCGTTCGGCCAGCGTGGTTTAACGGGGCGCCTAGGATCAAAAGCAGATCAAGATCAAGATCAAGAGCGGCTCGCTTCGCATCGTGGTTACGGTTGGGCGCTACAGCGTTGTGTAGATACCTATGCTCCGATAGCGGTGTGTCAGCCAGCCAGTGTTCAGCTGACACACCGCCATCGGGGGCAAGCCCCTTCCCACATTTGGATCTTCATTCATCAGTTAGCCACCACCGGCCCCTAAATCCTCTTCTCGCTGATGCGTCTTCAGAACATGAAGTCCGTGCGTATTTCCCACTCCCACGGATCACCACCTGAGGGATCGAGAGATGTCAGTCGCCACCAGCCCCATTGAAGCCGCGCCTGCGCACGCCAGCGAGACGCTCTATCAGTTCGACGAAACCCCGCTGCTGGCCCGTCAGCGCCAGCAGGAGTCCAACGCCCGCAGCTACCCGCGGCGCATCCCATTGGCGCTCAAGCGTGCCAAGGGTATCTACGTGGAAGACGTGGAGGGCCGCAGTTTCATTGATTGCCTGGCCGGCGCCGGCACGTTGGCGCTTGGGCATAACCACCCGGTGGTGATCCAGGCCATTCAACAGGTATTGAGCGACGAGTTGCCATTGCACACCCTGGACCTGACCACACCGGTCAAGGACCAGTTCGTGCAGGACCTGTTCGGCCTGTTGCCGCCGGAACTGGCGCGGCAGGCGAAGATTCAGTTCTGCGGCCCAACCGGCACCGATGCGGTGGAAGCGGCCTTGAAACTGGTACGCACCGCCACCGGGCGCAGTACGGTGTTGTCGTTCCAGGGCGGTTATCACGGCATGAGCCAGGGCGCGTTGAGCCTGATGGGCAGCCTCGGGCCGAAGAAACCCCTGGGCGCGTTGCTCGGCAATGGTGTGCAATTTCTGCCATACCCTTACGACTACCGCTGCCCGTTCGGCCTGGGGGGCGCGGAAGGGGTGCGGGTCAACCTGCATTACCTGGAAAACCTGCTCAACGATCCCGAAGCCGGTGTGTTGCCGCCGGCGGCGGTGATTGTCGAAGTGGTGCAGGGCGAGGGTGGCGTGGTGCCGGCGGATCTCGATTGGCTGCGCGGCTTGCGGCGCATTACCGAGCAGGCAGGGGTGGCGCTGATTGTCGATGAGATCCAGAGTGGCTTTGGCCGCACCGGCAAGATGTTTGCCTTCGAGCACGCGGGGATCATCCCGGACGTGGTGGTGATGTCCAAAGCCATTGGCGGCAGCTTGCCATTGGCGGTGGTGGTCTACCGCGACTGGCTCGACACTTGGCTGCCGGGTGCGCATGCCGGGACCTTCCGTGGCAACCAGATGGCGATGGCGGCGGGTTCTGCGGTGATGCGCTACCTCAAGGAGCACGACCTGGCCGCGCATGCGGTGGCGATGGGCGAGCGCCTGGGCGAACACTTGCGCATCCTGCAGCGCGACTTTGCGCACCTGGGCGATATTCGCGGGCGTGGGCTGATGCTTGGCGTGGAACTGGTGGACCCCAATGGCACATGCGACATCCAGGGCCATCCACCGGTGCACCGCCAACTCGCGCCTGTGCTGCAACGCGAATGCCTCAAGCGCGGCCTGATCCTCGAGCTGGGCGGGCGGCACGGCAGCGTGGTGCGCTTCCTGCCGCCGCTGGTGATCACCGCCGCCGAGATCGACCGTGTCGCCGAGATCTTCGGGCGCGCCCTGGCGGCGGCGGTCGCCAGCGTCTAATTTTCCCGGGCCTTGATACGTTTCTACAGATATCAGTGCTGCGCATGGTGCGCAGCCGGCCTTTGAGCGACGGAGAATAGCAATGACCTCAGTATTTGACCGCGACGACATCCTGTTTCAGGTAGTGGTCAACCACGAAGAGCAATATTCGATCTGGCCCGACTACAAGGCCGTGCCGGAGGGCTGGCGCACCGTGGGCAAGAGCGGCATGAAGAAAGAATGCCTGGCCTATATCGAAGAGAACTGGACGGATATGCGTCCGCTGAGCCTGCGTCAGAAGATGGATGGCGCTGCACTCGCCTGAACACCGTGCTTCAAATGTGGGAGGGGGCTTGCCCCCGATGGCAGTGGATCAGTTACAGATGCATCAACTGACACACCGCCATCGGGGGCAAGCCCCCTCCCACAATTAATTCGCGTTGACTTCCGGCCTTTCTTTCTCCTGTCCCCCCGTCACCACCTGCACGCTCAAACGCGGTGTCGCCAGGTCAAGCCCGGCTTCATCCAGGTGTCGCTTGAGCGACAGGTTGAACGCCCGCGACACTTCCCATTGCTTGATCGGCGCGGTCTTGAACCGCGCGCGCAGGATGGCGCTGCCCGATTCAAAACTCTCCACACCCTGGATCTCCAGCGGCGACCAGATATTGCGGCGCTGCAGCGGGTCGTTACGCATGGCCTGGCCGACGTCGCGCATCAGTTTGATCGCGTCGTCGATCTCCATGTTGTAGGGAATCGCCACGCGGAAGATCGCGTAGCCGAACTCGCGGGAATAGTTCTTGATGCTCTTGATTTCGCTGAACGGAATCGTGTGCACGATGCCGTCGATATCGCGCAGGCGCACGGTACGAATGGTCAGGCCTTCGACAGTGCCCAGGTGGCCGCCGACGTCCACGTAGTCATCAATGGCCAGGGAGTCTTCGATGATGATGAACAGGCCGGTGATCAGGTCCGCCACCAGCGACTGTGCACCAAAACCGATGGCGATACCGATGACACCCGCACCGGCCAGCAGCGGCGTGACGTTCATGCCCATGTTCGCCAGGGCGACAATGGCGGCAATGATAAAGATGGTCACGAACAGCACATTGCGGATCAGCGGCATCATGGTCTGCGCCCGCGCGTTGGCCAGGCCTTTGCGTGAGCGGGTCAGGGCGTGGTGGATCGCGGTGTCGCTGAGGATCCAGATCAGCCAGGCGAACAGCAGGGTCCCGCCCAGACCGAACAGCTTGACGCTGACTTCATGGCCGTCGCCTTCGGTAAAGCGAATCATCGACAGGCCCCACACCCGCAGCCCCAACTCGATAAACACCAGCCACACCGCCAGGTGCACCAGGGTGTAGACAAAGTTCTTCAGGCGGTCGGAGTACAGCGCATGGCGCTTGTGCCCGCGTTGCGGTTTGAGGGCGTGGCGTCGCACCAGGCCATTGATCACCATGCACAACACCAGCAGCACCGTGCACAGCAGCGACTGGCGCAGGGCGGTGCTGCTGTCGCCGGCGGAAAGGAAGGTGGCGAACAGCGAAATGCCCACCAGCAACAGCGCCGGCAGGTACCAGAAGGTGCCGATGATCGAGAGGGTGTCGGTGAGGGCGCGACGCGTCAGACGGCGCGACAGCGGCTGGTTGCGGATCAGGTGGGCGATCGGCCGACGAAACCGCAGGATGAAGACGCCGGTGGACAGCGCGGCCATGACATTGGCAACTGTCGCGGCCGTATGCGCCAGGTGCTGGCCGAGCGCTGCGACCAGTCGCGGGTCGCTCAAGGCTTCGCCAAAGGCGGCAAAACTGCCGATCCACCACAGCGGGCGGAAGGCCTGGTGGCGCAGGATATACAGGGCGCGGTGGCGGTGCGGGCCGTCGAGCACCGAGAAGCCAATCACGCAGATCGCCGAGAAACAGGTGCCGACCACCAGCGCGTACGCCAGCACCATCGCCAGCGACTTGCCCAGGGACGAGGGCAGGGCGTAGCTCAGGTAAACCGTAATCACCAGGGCGATCAACCACGGGCCCAGCTTGCGCAAGGCAAAGCGCAGCATGTCCCAGGTACGCGGGTGTTGCGGCAGTTCTTCGGGCAGGCCGAAGCGCTCGCGCACGCGGTGGCTGAGCCAGATCAGCGCGGCGGCCAACAGGCTCCACACCGCCAGGATCAGCGCAAAGCCAAAGATGATCGGCAGCCATTCGTTGGCGGGCAGCATCAGCGCGCTGAGTTCATCCCGGGCCAGGTCGACTTCACTGGCCCAGCGCCCCATCGGGCTGTCGGCGCCGGAGAACTGCTGTTCAAAGCCCGACAGCGTGCTGCCGATCAGGCCGAGCACACCCAGCTCGGCCGCCGGCTGGGCTTTCTGCGTGGCGGCGCGCAGCTTCTTCAAGTCGCTCAGCAACTGGGTGCGCTGCTGGTCGTTCTCCAGGGTCTTGATCACCTCGTCCAGCGACTGCCCCAGGGGCACATCGGCCTGGGGTTGGGCCTTGGTGGAGCCGCCCAGCATCCCGGGCAAGCCCACCGCCTGGGCGGACGTCAGCGGCAGCATTATGAGCAGGGTGATCAGCAGGTAGCGGGGCAGGGCAAACAGACGGGAAAGCACGAGGCGGTCAACCTTGAAAGCGATGAATGGACCGAGTGTACGAGGCCGCTATGCCAGATGCGAGTGTCATTGCGCCAATTTGGCGAGGATCTTGTACACCACGGTGCCCAGGATCAGCAGCATGCCGACCCACATGCCGAACACGCCAAGGGGGTTGTCACGAAAATTGAAGCCGACGGCGAGCATGATCATGCCGATCAGGATGGGGATCAGCATGGCGTGGAAAGAGGACATGGAGATCATGGGGGTGACGGCCTTGTCGGAGTGGAAGTTCTGACAAGTCTAGGCCCGATTGCGGAAAGTGCAGGTGATGCAGATCATTGTGGGAGGGGGCTTGCCCCCGATGGCGGCCTCTGGGCCGACCAGGATGTTGGATCAGATCGAGTACATATCCGTTTCTGTGGTCACGGCTGCTATAGGTTCCGCTTTTACAGCGGCTCACTTTTGAAAAGCGCAAAAGTAAGCAAAACGCTCTTGCCCCACCACTCGGCACCTCGCTT
>NZ_CVTK01000046.1:46023-158315 GCF_900004785.1 Pseudomonas sp. 28 E 9
ACCCACGAATTCAAGCCTGCGTTCGGCCAGCGTGGTTTAACGGGGCGCCTAAGATCAAGATCAAAAGCGCGGCGGCCTTAGAGCCGACCGGTATTTTGTGTCGATCCCGGTGCAAATGTGGGAGGGGGCTTGCCCCCGATGGCGGAGTGTCAGTCACTGCATCTGGTGACTTATCCACTGTCATCGGGGGGCAAGTCGAATCGTCGCTCCGCCCCTCCCACATTTTTGATCGAGTCAGCCTGGCAGATCAGGGCAGGTCGCGACTCGCGTAGAACGCCCCGAGCACCTTCACCAGATGTGCCAGGTCATGACTGCCGCACAGCTCGCGAATGGAGTGCATGGCAAACGTCGGCAGGCCGATGTCGACGGTGCGCACACCCAGGTGGCTGGCGGTGATGGGGCCTATCGTCGAGCCGCAGCCCATATCGCTGCGTACTACAAAGCTCTGCACCGGTACTTCCTGGGCCATGCACAGGTGGCGGAAGAACCCGGCGGTTTCGCTGTTGGTGGCGTAGCGCTGGTTGCTGTTGACCTTGATCACCGGGCCTGCGTTGAGCTTGGGGCCGTGGTTGGCGTCGTGTTTCTCGGCGTAGTTCGGGTGCACACCGTGGGCATTGTCCGCAGACACCAACAGGGATTTCTGAATGGTACGTACGAATTCTTCACCTTCCGGCAGCAGGCGGCGCAGGGTCTGTTCCAGCATCGGGCCATCGGCGCCGCAGGCCGAGCAGGAGCCGACTTCTTCGTGATCGTTGCACACCAGCACGCAGGTTTCTTCGGTGTCGCTGGTGAGCAGGGCCTGCAGCCCGGCATAGCACGACAGCAGGTTGTCCAGGCGCGCACCGGCGATGAAGTCGCCGTTCAGGCCAATCACGGCTGCGCTTTGGGTGTCGTAGAAGCTCAGCTCGTAGTCGAGCACCACGTCGGCATTGAGCCCATGCTCGCGCGCCAGTTGCTCGGTGAGCACGGCACGAAAGTCCACGCGCTCGTCACCGGCAAATTGCGCGAGGATCGGCGGCAGTTCGGTCTGGGCATTGATCGCCCATCCCTGGTTGGCCTCACGGTTCAGGTGAATGGCCAGGTTGGGAATGATCGCGATCGGCAGCTTGAAGTCGATCAGTTGGCTTTCGACCTTGCCGTCGCGCCGGAACGTCACGCGGCCGGCCAGGGACAGGTCGCGGTCGAACCACGGGGCCAGCAAGGCGCCGCCGTAGACTTCCACGCCCAACTGCCAGAAACCCTGGCGCTGCAGCTCGGGCTGTGGCTTGACCCGCAGGCACGGGCTGTCGGTGTGGGCGCCGACCATGCGGATACCGTCTTGCAGCGGCGAGTGGCGGCCCAGTTTGAAGGCGATGATCGAGGAGTCGTTACGGGTCACGTAGTAGCGACCGTTGGCTTCGGTAGTCCAGGTGTCGCGCTCGTCGAGACGCTGGTAGCCGGCCGCTTCCAGGCGCTGGGCGAGGGCGGCAGTGGCATGAAAAGGAGTAGGGGAGGCCTTGAGGAAGTCAATCAGGCCTTGATTCAACGCTTCGCGCATAAATAGCTCCAGACAGCAATGCGCGGAGTTTACCGTTCGAGGGCCAGAAGTGCACAGAACAAATGTGGGAGGGGGCTTGCCCCCGATGGCGGAGTATCAGTCGCTGAATCTGTTGACTGACACACTGCTATCGGGGGCAAGCCCCCTCCCACATTTGACTGCATTCACAACTTAAAAGGGTGCTGGGCACTCGAAGCGCAGGCGTTCGCCGCTTTGCGGATGAGTAAAGCCAAGCATGCTCGCGTGCAGACACAGGCGTGGCCAGGCAGCCAGGGCCTGTTCGTGGGCATACAGGCCGTCACCCAACAGCGGATGCCCGATGGACAGCATATGCACACGCAACTGGTGCGAGCGCCCGGTGATCGGCGTCAGTTCGACGCGGCACCAGTCGCCACAACGCTCCAGCACTTTCCAGAAGGTCAGCGCATGTTTGCCGAATTCGTGATCCACCACATGGCGTGGCTTGGTCGGTGGGTCATAGCGCAAGGGCAAGTCAATGCTGCCGCTGTCCAGTTCCGGCTGGCCCCATGCCAAGGCGGTGTAGGCCTTTTCTGTTTCGCGGTCGTGAAACTGGCGGGACAGTTCGCGGTGGCTATCGGCGTCCCGGGCCAGCAGGATAATGCCGGACGTTTCCCAGTCGAGCCGATGAACGATGCGAGCTTCGGGGTAGCCGTTTTCCTGCAGGCGGGTGATCAGGCAGTCCTTGTTGTCGTCGGCGCGGCCCGGCACCGAGAGCAGCAGGGTCGGCTTGTTCACCACCAGGACAGCGTCGTCCTGATGCAGGATATGGATGTTGGACAGCGGCATTAAACAGCCTCGTAACAAACGCCAACGGCGGCTCCACTGACTGCCCCCTCACCCTGTAGGAGCGAGCTTGCTCGCGAAGAACTCGACGGCACCGCGTTCATTCAGGTGAAACGCGTTGTTCTCAGGTTTTTCGCGAGCAAGCTCGCTCCTACAGGGGGAGGAGCCAGGTCGCAGAGCCGCCGTGGCGGCCGCCTGTTCGATCAACGATCAGGCAGGGTGATATTGAGTTCCAGAATCGAGCAGCTGCCGTCATTTTCCAGGGCGACATGCACGTCATCGTTGCCGATATTGACGTACTTGCGGATGACCTCGACCAGTTCCTTCTGCAAGGCTGGCAGGTAGTCCGGGGTACTGCGTTGGCCGCGTTCGTGCGCCACGATGATCTGTAGACGCTCTTTCGCGACCGATGCGGTACTTGGTTTTTTGTTGGCGCGAAAGAAGTCGAGAAATTTCATTGTTCAGTTGCCTCCAAAGATACGCTCGAAGAATCCCTTCTTCTTGACATCGAGGAAGCGGTGTTCCACGGTCTTGCCCAGCAGACGATCGACGGCATCGCTGTACGCCTGGCCGGCGTCGCTCTGGTCGTCAAGAATCACCGGCACGCCCTGGTTGGAAGCCTTCAGGACGGCCTGGGATTCCGGGATCACGCCCAGCAGGGTCACGGCGAGGATGTCCTTGACGTCTTCAACGCCGAGCATTTCGCCATTGCTGACACGCTCAGGGTTGTAGCGGGTCAGCAGCAGGTGTTCCTTGATCGGGTCCTGGCCTTCTTCGGCGCGCTTGGACTTGCTGGCCAGAAGGCCGAGCATGCGGTCGGAGTCACGTACCGAGGACACTTCCGGGTTGGTCACCACGATGGCTTCATCGGCGAAGTACATCGCCAGGTGAGCACCGGTTTCGATGCCGGCCGGGGAATCGCATACCACGTATTCGAAGGTTTCTTTCAGCTCGGCGAGGACTTTGCCTACGCCTTCCTTGGTCAGCGCATCCTTGTCACGGGTCTGGCTGGCGGCCAGTACGTACAGGTTCTCAAGGCGCTTGTCCTTGATCAGGGCCTGTTGCAGGTTGGCTTCGCCGTTCACCACGTTGACGAAGTCGTACACCACGCGGCGTTCGCAGCCCATGATCAGGTCGAGGTTACGCAAACCGACGTCGAAGTCGACGATGACTGTCTTGTGGCCGCGCAAAGCGAGGCCGGTACCGATAGCGGCGCTGGTGGTGGTCTTACCCACACCACCCTTGCCGGATGTAACCACGAGAATCTTGGCCAAGGTGTTTCACCCCTAAGGAAAAAGGACTTTCGGTCCCTGAAAAACATCTCTTGAAACTCGCTGCAGGCGGACAGCCTTTGTAGGGAAAAGCCAGGGTTTGCCCAGGGGAAACGCCAACTTCCAAATAGTCCTACGCAAGTATTGCCGGTTTCGCTTTGCTATCAGAGTCTAGAGATGCTTGGAAAATGCGGCAGTATCCGTTAAAGACGGATGATGTTCAACACATCGCCCGACAGGTTGACCTGTACCGAAGCGCCCCATAGCGGATCACGGCGCAGATCTTCGGAAACCTTGTACTGACCCGCGATGGAAACCAGCTCAGCGGTCAACTGCTGGCAGAAAATACGCGCTTTGGTATCACCCTTGATGCCGGCCAGGGCGCGGCCGCGCATCGGGCCGTATACATGGATGTTGCCGTCGGCAAGAAGTTCCGCGCCGGGGCTGACCGAGGAGACCACCACAAGGTCGCCGCCCTGGGCGTAAATCTGCTGTCCGCCGCGTACGGGCGAGGTGATGATCTTTGTAGGCCTGATCAAGGGTTCAGGTGGTTTTTCCGGTTTTTTCTTCTCTTCACCGACCAATGGTTCGAGCGGACGCTCGCGCGCACCGGACGGCGGCAATACTGGCAGTTCAATAGCGATGGCCGCGGCAATGTCCTCGATGCGGCTGGCGCGAATGGCCAGGGTACGCAGGCCATGGGAGCGGCACACGCGCATCAGGCCGGGCAGGTCGATGACGCCCTGGCCTGCTGGCAGTTTGTCCAGGGCCAGTACCAGCGGGGCATTGTTGAAAAAATTCGGCGCCAGGGCGACCTTGGCGGCCAGTTGGCGGTCAAGGGCGTCAAGGTCGTTGCGGGCCAGTTCCAGCACGGTAATGGCGAGCATGCTGCCTTTCAGCTGGAACACGGGATCTTGGTCTAGCGGTTCGGTTTGGCTCATGGTCGGCGAAAGCGGCTTGTCACGAAAAGTGTCGAGACTTATAACGAGAACACTCACCCGCCGCAAGCCGAGTCGAACCGTTGTAGAATGCGCGGCCCTTGTCTTTACCGGAATCTGTAATGGATCGCCCGCGTTTTCGAGCTGTATTTCTTCACCCGCGTTTTTGGCCATTATGGCTGGGGCTGGGCCTGTTGTGGCTGGTCACCCAACTGCCGTACCGCGTGCTGTTGACCATTGGTCGCCTGCTGGGCGCCGGCATGTATCGCGTGGCCGGTGAACGTCGCCGCATCGCGGCGCGCAACCTGGAATTGTGTTTCCCGGAAAAATCCGCCAAAGCGCGCAAACGCCTGCTCAAGGAAAATTTTGCCTCCACCGGTATCGCGTTTTTCGAGATGGCGATGAGCTGGTGGTGGCCCAAGCCGCGTCTGGCGCGCCTGGCCCATGTCGAGGGCCTGGAGCATCTGAGGCAAGCGCATCTGGAAGGCAAGGGCGTCATTCTGATGGCCCTGCATTTCACCACCCTTGAAATCGGCGCTGCCCTGCTCGGGCAGAAGCACACCATCGATGGCATGTACCGCGAGCACGGCAACCCGCTGTTCGACTTTATCCAGCGCCGTGGCCGCGAGCGCCACAACCTCGATTCGCTTGCGGTGGAGCGCGACGATGTGCGCGGCATGCTCAAGCTGCTGCGTGCCGGCCGTGCGATCTGGTACGCACCGGACCAGGACTACGGCGCCAAGCAAAGCATCTTCGTGCCGCTGTTCGGTATCCAGGCCGCCACGGTGACGGCCACCAGCAAGTTCGCGCGCCTGGGCAAGGCCCTGGTGGTGCCGTTCACCCAGGAACGCCTGGCCGATGGCGGTGGTTACCGCCTGGTGATCCATCCACCGTTGACCGATTTCCCGGGGGAAACCGACGAAATCGACTGCCTGCGCATCAACCAATGGGTCGAAGCCTCGGTGCGCGACTGCCCCGAGCAATACCTGTGGACCCACCGGCGCTTCAAGAGCCGGCCACCGGGCGAACCCAAGCTGTACGAAAAACGCCGTCGGTAACCCTGCTGTCACTGTAGGAGCGAGCTTGCTCGCGAAAAATCCAATAGCACCGCGTTCACCTGGGATGTACGCGTAATCATTGGCGATCTTCGCGAGCAAGCTCGCTCCTACAATGATGTGACGTTGTTAAGCCCAATTTTTTGCCACACGGAGTGACGCAATGCGCCCAGCTGAACCGGTCACAGGCTTGATTCTTTCCGGCGGCGGGGCGCGTGCGGCGTATCAGGTAGGGGTGTTGGCGGCGATTGCCGAATTGTTGCCGCCGGGGGCGCCCAATCCCTTTCCGGTGATCGTCGGCACGTCGGCCGGGGCGATCAATGCGGTCACCCTGGCCAGTGGCGCGACGGACTTCACCGCCGCTATCGAACGCCTTACCGCGTTCTGGCAGGGCTTTCGCAGCCATCTGGTGCTGCGCAGCGACTGGCCGGGCGTGATCCGCCAGGCCAGTCGTTTTCTGTTTCATAGCCTGTTGGGCCTGGGCAGGCGGTTTCCGGTGGCGTTGCTCGACAGTTCACCGCTGCGCGACTTGCTGCAGGACAAACTGCATCTGGCGGGCATCGATGAAGCCATTCGGGGCCAGCATCTGCACGCTGTAGCGGTCACCGCGTTCGGCTATGAATCCGGGCAGGCGGTGACCTTCTATCAAGGCGGCGGCACCATCGACGCCTGGCTGCGGCATCGGCGCATCGGCGTGCCGACGCAACTCACGGTTGAGCACTTGCTGGCCAGCTCGGCGATTCCCTTGCTGTTCGCCCCGGTCAAACTCGACCAGGAATACTTCGGTGACGGCGCCGTGCGCCAGTCGGCCCCGATCAGCCCGGCCCTGCACCTGGGCGCCAGCCGCGTGCTGGTGGTCGGCGTCAGCGGTAACCCGCGCGGCAACGAACCCTCGATGCCGCGCACCTATACCGGCCAGGAGCCGACCCTGGCGCAGATCGGCGGCCACATGCTCAACAGCACGTTCATTGACAGCCTGGAAAGCGATATCGAATTGCTGGAGCGCTTGAATCAATTCAGCGATGTCTCGCCCGAGCTGGCGGCGGTGGAGGTGCTGGTGATTGCGCCCAGCCAGCCGATCGACGAAATCGCGGCACGCCATCGCCAGGAACTGCCGGCGGCGTTGCGCATGTTCCTGCGTGGGCCGGGGGCGACCAAAACCAGTGGGGCGGGGGTGTTGAGTTACTTGCTGTTCGAGGCGGGGTATTGCAGCGAACTGATTGAATTGGGGCGCAAGGATGCGCTGGCCAAGCGTGAGGAAATCATCCGATTCCTCGGGCTGACGCAGAGCTGAATGTGGAGAGTTGAATGTGGGAGGGGGCTTGCCCCCGATAGCGGTGTGTCATTCACAGTATCTGTGACTGAATCGCCGCCATCGGGGGCAAGTCGAATCGTCGCACCGCCCCTCCCACATTTGAACTGCGGTGTTTGATCAGAAGTGGTACTTGACCAGGAAGCTTGCGGTGTCCTGGGTCGTCTTGAACGCACCCGAGTCCTCGATCCCGTACTTGTTCTTCCAATAGTCGTATTCAAAACCTACGTACAACTGTTTGTCGCCCCAATGCAGCGCTTTACCGAGGTCGTATTTGACCTGCGGGTTGAAGTGCAGGTTGGCGTGATAAGTGCCACGGGCGTTCTTGTCGTTGTCCACGACCCAGTCCATGAAACCGTCGATCAGCACATCGGAGCTGCCCACGGGAATGGTGTACGACCACACCGGAGTGATCTGCCACACGCCGTCACCCGGGCGGTTGCCTTCGGTCTGGCGCTGGTAGAAGTTCAACTGGAAGTAGTCGAAACCCGGAATATTCAAGTCAAACGCCGGGCCCAGCAGGTACGACTCGTTATCCCCTTCGCCGAACTCGTAAGTGAAGGCCAGCAAGACATCTTTGATCGGGCCGAATGACAGGTCCTTGTCGAGGATTTTGCCGAACGACAAACGCGGGCTGAACTCGCCGTAGTAGGTATTCGGACCGACGTTGCCGTCTTCCTTGCCGTTGTAGAAGATGCGGTCGAGGAAGAAGAAATTGTCGCCGTACTTCCACGCGTCGGCATGTTCGAAGGTGACGGTTTGCTGGATCTGCGGGTTGACGGTAAAGCTCTTGCCCCACAGATAGGTCAGGCTGTTGTTTTGCCACTGCAACACATCACCGGCCACGGCTTGGCCACCGGCCAGCAGGGATCCCGCCAGCATCAGGCCTTTGAACATAGGTTTCATTCGGTGCTCCCGAGTTAAAGTTTTATGTTTTTTCTCATCTGGCGCTCTGACACGGCGCCTTTGGATTGGCTGAAAAACTCGTCTGGTTGGTCAGCTTTATGGCTACAGCAAAAGCCGCGCCAAGGCGGTAAAAAACCGTCGATTCAAGCGGGCGCGGAGAATACTGGCTCCCACGTCGGGGCTCAAGTGCGCCGTTACAGCGCGCTCAGGGCGACAATGGGGCGTGCGTCAGGTGTGGACGTGCTCAACGGCAGGGCGCTCGGCACCGCCGAGAATGTTGAACAGGATATTCAGCGACAACGCGCTGAGGGTGGCCATGGCGATGCCACTGTGGGTGATCGGACTCATCCACACCGGCAATTGCGCGAAGAAGTCCGGGCGCACCACCGGGATCAGGCCCATGCCGATGCTTACCGCCACCAGCAACTGGTTGCGCCGGTCGGCAATGTCGGCTTCCTGCAGGATCTTGATACCGGTCGCCGCCACCATGCCGAACATGGCAATGGCCGCGCCGCCCAGCACTGCCGGCGGAATCGAGGCCACCAGGTAGGCGGCCTTGGGCAACAGGCTCAGCACGATCAAAAATACCCCGGCCATAATGGTGACCGAGCGGCAGCGCACGCCGGTCATCTGCACCAGGCCGATATTCTGCGCGAACGAGGAGTGGGTGAAGGTGTTGAAGAACCCGGCGAAGAACGACGCACCGGCATCACACAGCAGGCCGCGACGCAGCATTTTCGGCGTGACCTCCTGGCCGGTAATCTTGCCCAGGGCGAGGAACATGCCGGTGGATTCGACAAAGATGATCACCACCACCAGGCACATCGACAGAATGGGTGCCAGCTCGAACCGGGGCATGCCGAAGTGCAGCGGTGTCACCACCTGCACCCACGGCGCCCGGGCCAGGCCGCCGAGGTCGACCATGCCGATAACGCCGCACAATGCATAACCCAGGCCCATGCCGATCAGCACCGAGATGTTCACCCAGAAGCCGCGCATGAACCGGTTGATCAGCAGGATAGTGGCCAGCACCAGCGCGGCGACCGCCAGGTACACCGGCGAGCCGAACGTAGCGGCCGCGCTGCCGCCACCAGCCCAGTTCACGGCCACCGGGAACAGCGACAAACCAATGGCGGTAATCACCGTACCCGTCACCAGCGGCGGGAAAAAGCGCACGACCTTGGACATGAACGGCGCGATCAGCATGCCGAAGAACCCGGCGGCGATGGTCGCGCCGAAGATGCCCTGCAAACCGATACCGGGCATGCCGGCCATGGCGACCATGCTGCCGACGGCGGCGAAACTGGCGCCCATCATCACCGGCATGCGAATGCCCACCGGGCCGATGCCGAACGATTGCACCAGGGTGGCAATACCGGCGACCAACAGGTCGGCGTTGATCAGGAAAGCGATTTCCTCACGGCTCAAGCCTGCGGCCTGGCCAATGATCAAGGGCACGGCGACGGCGCCGCCGTACATCAGCAAGACGTGTTGCAGGCCTACCAGAATCAGTTGCAAGAGGGGCAGCCGCACCATGGCGGGCGCGGCAGGAGTCTGCGTTTCTAACTGGGACATGCAACACCTCGGATCTTTTTATTGTTGTGTTGTGTGGAGCGCAATATTCAAAACACAGCAGGACCAAATGTGGGAGGGGGCTTGCCCCCGATGGCGGTGGATCAGTTACAGGTGTGCTGGCTGGCACACTGCAATCGGGGGCAAGCCCCCTCCCACATTGGATCTCTGTGAATCAGTCAGTTGGTGCGGGCCCCTTGATTGATCCAGGTGCCGATCAGATCCCGTTCCTGCTGGGTCATTTGAGTAATGTTGCCCAACGGCATGATCTGGCTCGCCACGGCCTGCGCCTGGATGCGTGCAGCCTGCTGCTGGATCTGCTCCGGTGTGTCGAACATCACGCCCGCCGGTGCCGTGCTGAACAACGGGCTGGTGGGTTTGGCCGAGTGGCACACCGTGCAGCGTTGTTCGATCACGTGGTGCACCTGGCCGAAGTCGGTGCCGGCCTGGGCCGGTGCCGGTTCAGCGGCCGGTGCGGCGGGCGCGGCCGGTTTCAAGCCACCGCCCAAGGCCGTTTCCGGCAGGGGTTGGTACTCGATGGCAGCCGGTGCCTTGGCGATCGGTTCAGCCGGCTTGGGCCCGGTCACGTAGGCCAGGCTGATCATCGCCAGCGCGCCCACCGGCAAGGTCCAGGCATACTTCTGGCTGTTGTGCCGGGTGTTGAAGTAGTGCCGCACCAGCACCGCCGCCACGGCAATCCCGGCGAGGATCAGCCAGTTGTATTGGCTGCCGTAGGTGCTCGGGAAGTGGTTGCTGATCATGATGAACAGCACCGGCAGGGTGAAGTAGTTGTTGTGGCGCGAACGCAGCAAGCCTTTGGCCGGCAGTGCCGGGTCCGGCGTGCGGTTCTCGGCAATGGCCGCCACCAGTGCGCGCTGGGCGGGCATGATGATACGGAACACGTTGCCGACCATGATCGTGCCGATCACCGCCCCCACATGCAGGTACGCGCCACGGCCGCTGAACACCTTGCTGAAGCCGTAGGCCGCCGCGATCAGCAGCACGAACAGGATCAGGCCGAGCAGGGCAGGGCGCTTGCCTAGGGCCGAGTCGCAGAGAAAGGAATAGATGAACCAGCCGGCGAACAGTGAGCCGATGCCCAGCAAGACGCCTTCGGTGCCGCTGAGGGTGCTGCCGGGGGCCAGCAGGTACAGGGTCGGGTTCCAGTAGAACACCACGCACAGCAGCGCGACGCCCGACATCCAGGTGAAATAGGCTTCCCATTTGAACCAGTGCAGGTTGTCCGGCATGGTCGGCGGGGCCAGTTTGTACTTTTCCAGGTGGTAGATACCGCCACCGTGGATCGCCCACAAGTCACCGGCCAGGCCGCTCCTGGGGTTGACGCGGTTGAGGTTGTTTTCCAGCCAGACGAAATAGAACGAAGCGCCGATCCAGGCGACGCCGGTGATCATGTGAACCCAGCGTACGCTCAGGTTCAGCCATTCCAACAGATGTGCTTCCACAGTCTTTACCTCTCGCCTGTCACCCTTGTTGTCGGGTGATCCGGCCTTCTCTTATTGGTGGGGGGCAAGGATCAAACGCTCATCCTCTTTGAAAAAATGCTCATCGCAGTTATTGCCTGTGCCACTGCGATCAACCACCAGGAAGTCATCCCGCTTTTCGATCGTCAGCACCGGGTGGTGCCAGACGCCGCGATGGTAATTGATGCCCTGCCTGCCGTTGGTGACGAAGGCGCGGACCAAGCCTGATACAGGTGCATCGCCAAGGGGCGCGACCACGATCAGAAAGGGGTTGCCGAGCAGCGGAATGAAGGCCTGGCTGCCCAGCGGGTGTCGTTCCAGCATGCACACGGTCAGCGGCATGTCCTGCGCGTCGGCGCGGAAAATGCTGATGATGGCGTGGTCCTCGGGCTGTGCCGTTTCGACCGTCGCCAGTTTGTGAAAGCGCATGGTCGACCCGTTGTTGATCATGAAGTGATCGCTGCCATCGGTTTCGATAACGTCTCCGAAAGGGGCGAAGGCTTCTTTGGTCAGGGGTTCGATCATCAGTGTGCGCATGGCTGTCTTCTTATCCGGATGCTGTGTGGATCGTTCCCACGCGGAGCGTGGGAACGAGCAGTGCGATGTTATTTGGCTACTTTGCCCAGGACGCGCAGACGGCTCACACCGCCATCCGGGAATACATTCAGGCGGATGTGGGTGATCGGCCCCAGCGCCTTGAGCTGCTCGGCGAAGGTGTGTTCGGCGTGCATTTCCAGCTTCTGCGCCGGCAGCAGTTCGCGCCAGAACAGCGATTGGGTCTCGATCTGGCTGTCGGTGCCGCCTTTGACGAACGCGCCCTGGATCGAGCAAGTGTCCGGGTAGTTGCCCTTGAAGTGCAGGGTGTCGACGATGATTTTTTCGATTTCGCCGGGGTGCCCCAGCGCGACGATCACCCAGTCGTTACCTGGCGTACGCCGACGCGCGGTTTCCCAGCCGTCGCCCATGTTGATGCCACGGCCCGGGTTGAGGATGTTGCTCATGCGCCCGAAGTGTTCATCGGAGCAGGCCAGGGCACGACCGCCATTGAGCGCGGCGGCCAGGTCGACCTGTTCGTTGTCGCCCACGGCGGACCAGTCGCGGAACGGCACGCCGTACACGCGCAGACGGGCCACGCCGCCATCCGGGTAGATGTTGAAGCGCAGGTGGCTGAACGCCTGCGCGTGGTTGATCTCGTGGTAGTGATGACTGTTGCCTTGCAGCTCGACGGCCGACAGCACTTCCACCCACTGTGTGTTCTCGTCAGGCTCGCCCGAAACCAGGAAGCAGGCTTCCAGGGACGCCGATGGTGGATAGTTGCCGGTGAAGAATGAAGTGTCGATATCCACGCCTTTGATCGAACCCGGTACGCCGAGGCGGATCACCGCGCTGTCGTAGCCTTCGAAGCGCTTGCGGCGCGACTCCCAGCCGTCCATCCACTTGCCGTTATCATCGAAAACGCCCTCCTTCCACACAGCCGGGGTGGGCTGGAACAGGCGGTTGGCGTCGGCGAACCAGTCATCGGTCACGGAGATGATTTTGGTGCCCAGGCGGGCGTCGGCGAGGTTGACGAACTTCTCGAAAGGTACGGGTTGCGCTTTCATTCTTCTTGTCTGCCTTGGATAGAGTGGCTGGGGATGGTCGTTTAGAGGGTCAGTAAGCGGAACAGCGCGATCTTGTTGATCTCGTCCAGCGCGCACTTGAACTCAGCGTCGGCGGAGTTATGAATGCGCGTTTCGAACGCGGCGAGGATCTGGTGCCGGTTGCTGCCTTTTACCGCCATGATGAAGGGAAACTTGAACTTGGCCTTGTAGGCCTCATTCAGCTCGGTGAAGCGCGAGAACTCTTCGGCCGTGCATTGGTGAATCCCCGCGCCGGCCTGTTCATCGGTGCTGGCTTGGGTCAGTTGGCCCTGGACGGCGGCGCGGCCTGCCAGGTCCGGGTGAGCGTTGATCAGGGCCAACTGGCTTTGATGATCAGCGCTCAACAGGATATCGCTCATGCGCTGGTGCAGGGTTTCGATCTGGTCGATCGAGGCGTCGTGGCCCAGGTCGTAGGCCTTTTCGGCGACCCATGGCGAGTGTTCGTAGATATCGGCGAAGGCCTGGACGAAGGCGTCACGGCTCAGGGTCGAGGGTGTCAGTGTTTGAAACGTGGTCATTTGGCGGCTCCCGTGAACGGGTGGGTTGCGTGCCAGTGACGGGCGATGTCGACGCGGCGGGTGAACCACACCTGTTCATGGCTTTTGGCGTACTCGATAAAGCGCTTGAGCGACGCCAGGCGCGCCGGGCGACCGATCAAGCGGCAGTGCAGGCCGATGGACAACATTTTCGGCGCCTCGGCGCCCTCGGCATACAGCACGTCGAAGGCGTCCTTGAGGTACTCGAAAAAGTCATCGCCCTTGTTGAAACCCTGCACCTGGGTGAAGCGCATATCGTTGGTGTCCAGGGTATAAGGGATCACCAGGTGCGGCTTGCCGTTGGGGGTATTGGGTTCCCAGTAGGGCAGGTCGTCGTCGTAGGTGTCACAGTCGTACAGGAAGCCGCCTTCCTCCATCACCAGGCGCCGGGTATTGGGGCCTGTGCGCCCGGTATACCAGCCCAGCGGGCGCTCGCCGGTCAGTTCGGTGAGGATGCGGATCGCTTCGAGCATGTGCTCGCGCTCCTGGGCCTCGTCCATGTACTGGTAGTCGATCCAGCGGTAGCCGTGGCTGCAGATCTCGTGGCCGGCGGCAACCATGGCGCGGATCACATCCGGATGGCGCTGGGCGGCCATGGCCACGGCGAAGATGGTCAGCGGAATGTCGAATTCCTTGAACAGCTTGAGGATGCGCCACACCCCGGCACGGCTGCCGTATTCGTACAGCGACTCCATACTCATGTTGCGCGCGCCTTGCAGCGGCTGGGCCGAGACCATTTCCGAGAGAAACGCTTCGGACTCTTTGTCGCCATGCAGGATATTGCGTTCGCCGCCTTCTTCGTAATTGAGTACGAACGACAGCGCAATGCGTGCCTTGCCCGGCCAATGAGGGTGAGGAGGGTTACTGCCGTAACCGATCAGGTCGCGTGGATAGTCAGCGCTCACTGCAGTCTTCCTTCTTGTTCGTGGTAGCAGGTGTGTGTGGCGGCCGGGCAGTGGAAAGACTGGGTGGCGTCACAGCGATGAGTGATTGTATACAACTTATCGCAAACTTTGTAAGCCTGCATTTGTGCATTTTTTCTGAACAGTCTGTCTGCAAGAAACTTGCCTAAGTGGTCAGGTTAAAATGAAAAAGCCCACTGCAGGGGCGAGCTTGCTCGCGAAAGACCAGAGGGCGCCACTTTTTATCCTGAAAGCCCGCGTTATCGTTGGCGTTTTTCGCGAGCAAGCTCGCTCCTACAGTGGAGGGGAGAGCTGTCGAATTTATTGTGTACAATTTATGTGGAAAGTGTCTTAATCGGTCATCGCCGGCTTTTTCGCTGCCCTGAAAGAGTGCGGGTTGTTTTTCACTGACTTCAGGAGGCGCATGACGCCATGGGACGTTTGACCACTCATGTTTTGGACGCCGCGCATGGCTGCCCCGGCAGCGCGATCAAGATTGAGCTTTACCGCGTCGAAGGCGCGCAGCTTGCACTCGTCGCGACCGCGCTGACCAACGGCGACGGACGCTGCGATGCGCCCCTGTTGCAAGGCGACGACTACCGCAGCGGTGTCTACCAGCTGCAATTCAATGCCGGTGATTACTACCGCGCCCGTGGTGTGCCGTTGCCCGAACCGGCCTTTCTCGATGTGGTGGTATTACGCTTCGGCATCAGCGCCGAGCAAGAGCATTACCATGTACCCCTGTTGATTTCCCCTTACAGCTACTCCACTTATCGCGGTAGCTGAGTCGGCACCTCGCCTCACACCCCCAATGCTCTTCGTTGGTTTTTCGCCCGCGCACACTGCGGGCTTTTTTTATTCTGGCGGGGCTGCGCGCCACCCAACTATATAACGCACCGTTGGCGACCCAGGTGCCTAGGCTCGGCTTTTCTGTACGGAACAGTCTGCCATGAGTACCGACAACACCGCTTGGTTGGCCGCTGAGGCCGCCGCGGCCCAAGCACTTGATTTTGATGACCCGCAAACCTCTGAGCCGGAGCGTGACGCGGCGATTCGCATACTGTTGACCCGACGGCTCAACGCGGTCACGCAGCCCAGTCATGAAATCAATCGCTTGTGTGAAGCACAAACCAGGGCTAGAGAGGCGGCAAAATCCTTGAAAGGCTTGGTTAGGCGTGCGCCGCGGGTCCTGGGCATTATCCGCGGGGCCTTACGCAAGGCCTTCGCTCTGGACCCCGATACGCTGCTGTTCACCGAATCCCGACCGCCGCCCCTTCCCCGGAAGGTCAATAACCTGACCGAAAAAGCCCTGGCGCTTCTCATTGAGCCTGATGTGCCGGCCAACATTAACCAGTTCACTTCATTGTGCATCAAGGACCAACCTGCACGGGCGTTGTCGTTTACCGCCCGGGATGCGCTGGAACGCGTGAAGGCGTTGAAACTGCTCCGTCAGATTGAGGCGGCTGAACGAGACTATTGGCAGCAACTGGCCTATGGATCCTGGCTGACACGCAAGCAGCATTGGGTGCAGCTGCGAAAGTCGTTGTTCGCCGAGAATGCACTGCTCGCACATCGTGTTTACCAACTGTCGGATCGCGGCTTTGCCATGGTCCGCAACGTCATGGAGATTCCGGGCGCCGCCGCGCGCCGCAGGGCAGGAGGGGAGTGGGCAAGTATTCAAGTGAGCGGACTGGCGTGGCCTGGCACCAATCAGGCGCTGGTGCCTGTGCCGGGTGCTTTGCATATTTATCGTGATGACATCGCGGGGGACTCACCCCACGTGATTTACCTGCCCGGCCTGACTCGCGAGTTTTACGAGTTCAGTTCCTGGTACCGAATGCAATGTGATTTGCCAGTGCTGGTCAATGGTCCGTTGAGCCAGGTGCTTTGGCAGTGTTTGCCACTGCGTCGTTGGCATGAGCTGTGTGACATGCCAAGCGCGGTGCCCCTGGCGTTCACTCTTCAGCTTATCGGTGTGCACCAGGAAGACGCGTTGCTCGCCAGTGCGACCGCGCTGCTGGAGGGGCAGTGGGATAACGAGGTGGCCTGTGCCTTGTCGATCAACCCTGCGGCAGTGGGCGTTCAAGGTGCGGGGACGTTCAGCGCTCCCGATGTGAAACGCTTGCTCAAGTTCATCGAAAAGGGCCGTCGCAGGCTGGCACGCAGCCTGTTGCTGGGAAAGGCCCTGGACGCCTTGCCGGAATGGGATCGTCAGCGCCGCAGCCATGAGATTGTGTGTGCAAGCCTGACGTCGGACCTCGCCTTCAAGACCCGTGAAGCGCAACTCAAACGTTACGAAAAAGGCCTGATGGCGTTGTTGGATCCGGCGGATATGGGCAAAAGCAACCAGCCCTATCAGGACTTCTTGAGCCTTGAACAGCGTTGGCAGGAACACGTGAGTGCAGCGAGTCAGTGGGCTTATGGCCCGCACGGGCGCATGTTTCAGAAGGCGTTCTGGCTTGAGCAGCCTTTGGGTACGTCTAATCGCGGTTCATTGGTGGAGACGGCCCTGCGCCGGGCTTTGCTCCTGGAAGCCCAGATGCTGCAGCAGTTGAGCCTATTGCTTCCCGAGCACCTGAAGCGATTGAACACGGTGTTGAGTGAGTCTTGGGTCCCCGGCGACAACGCAACGGATACCTGTGTGTTGCAGGTAACTGTCGGCAGTGAGTCCGGGCCTTCGTACCCGTTGCTGGGCGCGTTGCTCGTGACCACCCATGAGGCCCAGGCTTACCCGGATCGGCCACACTCAGTGTTGTTATACGTGATAGGTCTGTATGGCGGGCTTGTGCCCTTTGATAGCTTGAACGCTTTTGCCAAGGGCTTGAATGCCAGCCTGAAAAGCCGCGATGGCTCCGTGTTGTGGCGCTGCATCGGGCGTGATCACCGCGCGGCGGCGCGGCGCTGGGTCCATGGGGTGCCCAAGGACACGCCATTGGGAGTGAGCTACGAGACCATCAAGCGCACGATGCTCAAGGACCTGTTCATTAAACTGATGCAACATTACGCTGCGTTGAACAAGCGTGTGGGCACGGGTGTCCGGTTGTTCAGTGAGGTGAGCGATCCGCAGTTAAGCCGTATGTTACTGGCCCGGGAGTTGTTCGAGTGCCTGCAAGTACCTGCCAATGATGCTCGCACCCTGGCCCTGGCCAATATCAACCTGCTGCAGGACGCCGCCACTCAAGCCAAAAAACTCCCGTCGTGGTTGAGCATTGCCTCAACCCGAAAGCGAAAGCACTACAGACGATTGTCACGCCGTTATCTGACGAATGCCTTTGCGGTGGAGCGCAAACTATGGCTGGACTTGCCGAGCCTGGAGTCATTCGCCCGGACTGCCTTGATTGCGCGATTGACCCAGGACGGGGTTTGCCCGCAGCTGGATATCGACAAGCCTCTGTTTGATATGCCCGATGATGTCAGTTCCCAATTGTGTAGCTGGTCGAGCCAGTGCGCAGTGGGAGACCGCGATATGAAAATGGTTGTCAGCCAACGGCGAACGACCTTCAGTCTCCTGCAATTGGCGTTGCACAACCTGGACCCCAAGGCGCCCTGGACCCGTTGGCGGTTGAACCGCGCAAAATGGCTGGAGCCGGCCTGGAAAGAGCGCTTGAGCGTGCGTTATCTGATCGACACCCTGTCTTCGCTCGATCTGGGAGGCGAGTACGACAAGCTGATCATCAACGCATTTTATCCGTCGGCATCTACTCCGGCCACGTCCCCGGGTCTCTCGCAGGCCCTGATCCATAGGGCGTTGCAACAACGTGCCCACATGCAGCTGTACTCTGCAGCCCAGCAAGGCTTGAGTGACAAAGCCCAGCGTCTGTTTACTCTGGCGATGGCAGCCCGGACGGCAAGTGACCTGAAAAAAGAGGGGTTCGACCTACAGTTGGCGGTTCTGCGGCTGATGGGTGCCGCCCCGGCACATGATCGGCACATCGCCGGCCTGTTATTTATTCATGACCAGTCCTCAGGGCTCTGTGTGGTGTATTGGCCCATGGCGGCGGCCAGCCGGGTGATTGTCGCCTATGCCAGTTTGGGCGAAGCGCAGAAGGCCTTGAATCTTGTGGGTGCACTGCCCGAAAACCAGAAGGCGTTGGCGCGTCAGGTGGCGCCTGGGTGGGAGGCGCAGGCGCTGGACAGTTACCCCGGTGAAGACCTGCAGGTACTGCCTCGCGAGCAACACTCGCTTCAGCCAGCCCTGCCCGCCTTCTATAGTGCCTTTACTGAGATCGTGAAGTTTTTCGCGGCCCCGCCAAAGACGCCGGCGGTAGACCCGGCCAGTGTCGAGGCGTTGATCAAAGAGCAGATTGAGTCGCAGCCTGAGCATTGGTTAGCGGCTGCACCTACAAACGCTGGTAATGCCATGGCGTTGTTGGCCCATGCGCAGGTGTTCGATCTGCAACGTCGTACCCAAGCCCAATCCCAGTCTTCCCAAGCACTCGAGCAATACCGCGAGCTACGTTTGGGGGAACAGCGCGACGCGACGATTCGCGGTCTGCTGGGTTTTGTCCCGGTGCTGGGCGTTGGCGTCAGCCTTTATGAAATGCTGCTTGCCGCGCGGCGCTTTCATTTCAGCGGGTCAGCCGATGACGCTGTGGATGTGGTGTTCTTGACGATGATGGCATTCATAGACGTGCTGACATCCTTTGCGCCCTCCTCAAAAGGCGCGCGCATTTCGCGTGGCGCTTTGGGGCGTTTGCATCGCCATCAACGAATCCTCCCGGGTACACATGCCGGCCTGAAACCATCACCGATCAAACCACGCCATCTGCTGGAACACTTCCAGTCCCTTGGCAGTTTGGACGAGGCCGTTGAACTGGCGGGGCCGGGCGGTAAGGGTCGGTATGTAAAAGAGGGCCGGCAGTTTATCCGCGAGGGTAAAGATGTTTACCCGGTATACACACGCGAGAACGAACGGGGGCTGCGCCTGAAAAATAGCCAGGGCGAAGATGAGCTGATTCTACACATCGAGCAGCCCCATGAATGGCTGCTGGGGGCGGATGCGCCACAACCGGGGCCCAGTTCCGGCGTCCTCAGCCCGTGGAGAGTGCCTGGGCCGCAACCGGACTGGCGACCCTCCAGCGCTTCGCGCGATGCTGTGCCAAACACGATTCTGCAATCAGTCTCGACGGCTACCCATTGGCAGCGGTGGCGCATTCCACCTCATGAGGTGGGGCCGATATCGCATTCTCCGTCTGCCGGCGTGTTCCATATTGCGCAGGATGCGCGCGGATACCCTCACAATGTCCTTCGGGCGGCTCCCCCCAATTCCGGCCTGATGGATCCGGCGAGCAGTTATTTCAGGCTGCTTCCCGAGGGCAATTCGGCTCCATCGAATGGCATTCAGTTTATTTACAAAAATGAGCCGCTGGTTTCGTTGGCGGGGGTGGACATTGAGCGCTGGACGACGACGGCGCTGCTTGAGCAGCCTCTTCCGGTGTCATATGTTCAAGCCAGTGAATGGCGGGTCCATGCCCCCCTGTTCGACAGGCCTTTGACGGACTACGTGAGTTCGGCCTTCCCCACCATGACCCGCCATAGCCGGGCATTCACCGTCGAGAGGGTGATTGAGTTATCAGGTCCAAAGCGCCCGGCAACGGCCGGTCATATGCTCAACATGCGTGCGGCGATCGACGATTGGCTACCCACACGCCCTGCCAAGCCAGGCCAGACGGATGATTTGCTGCGCCTATTGCGTCCTCACGATCTGGATCGAGAGTTCATACACATCGGTTACGATGGCAAGGCGCCTGGTTTCACGCGGATAGACTTCACGGTCAGCCCAGACCCTAAGCTCCAGCGCGGTGGTAAAGCGGTTCTGGCCGATAGGGAGACTGCGCAAATCGCGGCAGTCAAGGCAGTGCTGACGTCGCAGGGCTTCGATTTTCGTGATATCTCGGTGACACGCTACGGCAAAAAAACCGTACAGGAATTGATCGCCACCCATCCCAACTCTCCAACCCAACTGTATTACGTGGCCTTCCAGTGGGTTGAAAAGGGCAGTATCAAAATCGGTGCCAGGCTTGATAATCGCTGGTTCCACGCAGACCCGTCATTACCCGTCGAGGTGAAAACCGCACTGCAGGAAAATCGTCTGGTTCGGATAATGGCGGGCATTCAGTGGCCTACCTTTGGGGAAGTGCCTCCAAGCGTTTACTTCATCAAACTGGTCCCTATCGATTAATCAGCGATACCGCCCCGGCGCCGCCGAACAGCGCGGCGCTGATACGGTTGAACCAGCTCTGGCCCGAACCGCTGCGCAAGTAACGCGCTGCGCCATGGGCACCCAGGCCGTAGGCCAGCTTGCACAGCAGGTCGAGCACCGTCCAGGTGGCGATCATGGTCAACAACTGTGGCAGGAACGCCTGCTGGCTATTGAGAAACTGCGGCAGGAAGGCCGCGAAAAACAGAATGTCCTTAGGGTTGCTGGCACCCAGTACAAAGGCCCGGCCAAATAGCGTGCGGAACCGGGGTGTTGCCGTGGCCGCAGGCATTACGGCGCCCCGGTTCGGTTGGCGTGATTGCTGCCAGCTCTGCCAGGAGAGGTAAAACAGATAGGCCGCGCCGACGATTTTCAGGGCACTGAACAGCTGTTCCGAGGCCAGCAACAAGGCCCCCAG
Source organism: Pseudomonas sp. 28 E 9 (assembly GCF_900004785.1). Classification (NCBI taxonomy): domain Bacteria; kingdom Pseudomonadati; phylum Pseudomonadota; class Gammaproteobacteria; order Pseudomonadales; family Pseudomonadaceae; genus Pseudomonas; species Pseudomonas sp. 28 E 9. The sequence continues at coordinate 66,595 of NZ_CVTK01000046.1, forward strand.
ACCCAAGGCCGAAGCACTCAACAGGCAGATCGACGCAAACACTCCGCCCAAAAACGCCGGGTACGAGCGGCGCAGGCCGTAGTTGAGGCTGTTGCTGATCATCAGCAGCGACAGTGGCCCGGGAATCAGGATCACGATCAATGCAGCCCCACTGAACAGCAGCCAGGTATCCAAGGTCATCATCTGCTCCTTTTATAAAAATACGAACTTCGCAATGAAAATCGCGCACAACACCCACAGGCTGACGGAAATCTCGCGGTACTTGCCGGTGCCGGCCTTGAGCGCCACGTAGGTGATGAACCCCAGCGCAATGCCGTCGGCGACCGAAAACGTCAGCGGCATCATGATCGCGGTGACGATCGCCGGAATGCTGTCGGTGGCTTCGTCCCAGTTGATATGCGCCATGCTCGCCATCATCAGCATCGCTACGTAGATCAACGCGCCGGCGGTGGCGTAGGCGGGAATCATGCCGGCCAGCGGCGCGAAGAACATCGCCGCCACAAACAGCACGCCCACCGTTACCGCCGTCAGCCCGGTACGGCCACCGGCTGCCACACCGGCGGCGCTTTCCACGTAGCTGGTCACAGGCGGCACGCCGACCATGGCGCCGAATACACTGGAGGCACTGTCGGCCTTCAGCGCGCGGGACAGGTTGTCGATCTTGCCATCGGCGTTCACCAGGCCAGCACGTTGCGCAACGCCCATCAGTGTACCTGCGGTGTCGAACATGTGTACAAAAAGAAAGGCGAATACCACGCTGATCATGCTCACATTGAACACACCCATCACGTCCATGGCCATCCAGGTCGGCGCCAGGCTCGGTGGGGTGGAGAGAATGCCGTTGTAATGCACCAGGCCCAGGCCCCAGCCGGCCAGCGTGACGGCGATGATGCTGATGAGGATCGCGCCGAACACGCGGTGATAGCTGAGAATGGCGATCAGCAGGAAACACACCGCCGCCAGCAGCGGCGCGGGCTCGTGCAGGGAGCCGAGCTTGATCAGAGTCGCCGGGCTGTCGACGATGATCCCGGCGGTTTTCAGACCGATCACGCCGAGGAACAGGCCTACCCCGGCGCCCATGGCGTGGCGCAGGCTCACGGGAATACTGTTGAGCAGCCATTCACGGATGCGCGACAGGGTCAGGATCATGAACAGCACGCCGGAGATAAACACCGCACCGAGGGCGGTCTCCCAGTGGTAGCCCATGGTGCCAACCACGGTGTAGGTGAAAAACGCGTTCAGGCCCATGCCCGGCGCCAGGCCCACCGGCCAGTTGGCGTACAGACCCATCAACAGGCAGCCCAGTGCGGCGGCGATGCAGGTGGCGACGAACGCCGCACCGTGGTCGATGCCCGCATCGGCCATGATGTTGGGGTTGACGAAGATGATGTAGGCCATGGTGATGAAGGTGGTAAGGCCGGCGATCAGCTCGGTCTTCACTGTGGTGCCATGCAAGCGCAGTTTGAACAGGCGTTCCAGCCAGCCGTGGTGCGGCGGGCTGAGGTCCAGGGTTGGGGCTTCGGTTTTGCGGCTATCCACAGCGCGTACTCCTCAATCGTTTTATTGTTATTTCCAGCGCCGGTCACATGAGTGGGCAGCAGCGCTTTGAGGTACCGGCGGGCTTTGTTGACTGATAGGTCAGGAACTCGCACGAAGCGAATTATGCTTTTGTATACAAATAAAGCAAATAATGTTTTCGATTATCTGCGCAGAAAGGGATGAAAGGCCGTCCACCACAGCAGTCGGACGGATTTATTCTGCGCAGCGCCTTGAAACAAACCGTGGATAGCCGCACTTTGTGGGCGCAAGCGTTCGTTCCGGGCGCGTCAAGCGGCATAAGGGGAGCCCATGTACAAGGTTTATGGCGACTACAAATCGGGCAACTGCTACAAGATCAAATTGATGCTCAACCTGTTGGGCATCCCGTACCAATGGATCGATATCGATATTCTCCAGGGCGACACCCAGACCCCTGAGTTCCTGGCGAAGAACCCCAACGGCAAGATCCCGGTGCTGGAGCTGGAAGACGGTACCTGCCTGTGGGAGTCCAACGCGATCCTCAACTTTCTCGCCGATGGCAGCGACTTCCTGCCCAGCGAGCCGCGCTTGCGTACCCAAGTGTTGCAGTGGCAGTTCTTCGAGCAATACAGCCACGAGCCTTACATCGCCGTGGCGCGGTTCATTCAGCTCTACCTGAACCTGCCGCAGGATCGCCTGGAGGAATACAAGACTACCCACAAGGGCGGCTACAAGGCGTTAAGGGTGATGGAGCGCCAGCTGCAAGCCACGCCGTATCTGGTGGGCGAGCAATATTCGATTGCCGATATTGCGCTGTATGCCTACACCCATGTGGCCCATGAAGGCGGGTTTGACCTGGCGCCGTATCCGGCGGTGCAGGCGTGGCTGCAGCGGGTGGCCAGTCATCCTCGGCATGTCCCGATGCTGGACTGATCATGCAATCAAAAGGTGAGGGCAAGCCCTGATGTAGGAGCGAGCTTGCTCGCGAAAAACGTCAACGATAACCCGTGCTTCCTGAATGAACGCGGTACCTGTGAATTTTTCGCGAGCAAGCTCGCTCCTACAGAGGGTGGTGATCGCCAAGCGCTCTGCGACCATTCAGCTCAAGGGTGAGTCAGATAACTCTTTATTCAAAAGGTCAAAGCAGCGCTGTGCTGCCGGGCTTAACGCCATCCCACTGCGAGTGATCAACCCGATCTCCCGGTTCACGCCGGGGTGATCGATCGTGATCCGCTGCAACCCCTCCAGGCTGTCCGCCGCCGACTCCGGCAGCACACGATCCCCAACCCTTGGCGCACCAACGCCAATACCGTCGACATGTAGTTGGCTTCCATGCCCGCGTTCAGCGTCAGTCGTGTCTGGTCGAACAGCGCGTCCACTTGCTCGCGCACGCTGCTGTCGCGTCCGGTCAGGATGATCGGCTGGTCTGCCAGTTGCGCCAGGGTCAGTGACCGATAGCGCGTCAGCCCATGGTCCAGCGGCACAAACGCGCACAAGCGATCATTCAACACCGGCACGAAGTCCAGGCCATGACTCAGGCGCGCACGTACGCCGATGCCGAAGTCCACCTCGCCGGAACGCACCTGGGCATGAATGCGATGGGCGACCAGGTCATGCAGGCGCACTTCAATCCCGGCGAATCGCTCGCGAAACAGGCGCAACGCCGGCGGCAGGCTGCCGGCGCACACCGAGGGCAGGGCGGCGATAGTGACCACACCCCGGCGCAGGGCGGCGAGGTCGCGGGAGCCGCTGACGATGTTGTCCAGGTCCAGCAGCAGTTTTTCCATGGGCCCCCGCGCTTCCTGGCCGGCGGCGGTGATGCTCACATGGCGCGGGCTGCGGTCGAGCAGGGTGACGCCGAGCCAGTCCTCCAGTTGCTGGACTTGCACGGTGAGGGCTGAGGGAGACAGGTGCAGCTCGTTGGCCGCCTTGGTGAAACTGCCGGTGCGCGCAACGGCGAGGAAGGCCTGGATGTGCTGGATGCTGTTTTTCATAAGGGCGGCTTCATTTTGTTTTTCCGAACATACCATGCCGAATATTCCAATTTACAAAGACTAGCCCGCTTCCAATACTCCAGGGAAAACAATAACCGGCCACCAAGGCCGCTCTGGAGTACCCCATGCTCGCAACCCTGGGCGTCATTACCATCCTCTGCCTGCTTGCTGCCGTCATGAGCAAGCGCCTCTCGCCCCTGGTGGCCCTGATTGCCTTGCCGATCATCGCCGCGTTGATCGGTGGATTCGGCCTGCAAACCAGCGGGTTCATCATCACTGGCATCAAGAACGTCGCCCCGGTCGTTGGCATGTTTGTGTTTGCGATCCTGTTCTTCGGGATCATGACCGACGCCGGCATGCTCGACCCGATCATTGATCGCATCCTGCGCACGGTCGGCACGCGTCCTACACGGATTGTCGTCGGCACCGCGACCCTGGCGCTGCTGGTGCACCTGGACGGCTCCGGCGCGGTGACCTTTCTGGTGACGGTGCCGGCGATGTTGCCGTTGTACACCCGGCTGGGCATCGACAAGCGCATCCTGGCCTGCGTCTGTGCGATGGCCGCCGGGGTCAACTTCCTGCCGTGGACCGGGCCGGTGCTGCGCTCGTCCGCGGCGTTGCATGTGCCGGTGGCGGACCTGTTCCAACCGCTGATCCCGGTGCAGATCGTCGGGCTGATCTTTGTGTTCGCCTGCGCCTGGTGGCTGGGTCATCGGGAAGAAAAACGCCTGGGCCTGGGCGCCGGTTCCAGCGTCGATGCGGTGCCGCAACGGGTGCTCAGTGACGACGATATCAAGCTGCGCCGTCCACGGCTGTTCTGGGTCAACCTGATGCTCACTCTGCTGGTGATGGTGGTGATGATCGCCGGCTGGGTCGACCCGGTGGTGATGTTCATGCTCGGCACCGTGGTCGCGCTGTGCATCAACTACCCCAATGTCGACGCCCAGCGCGCGCGTATCGACGCCCATGCCAAAACCGCCCTGACCATGGCCAGCATCCTGCTCGCCGCCGGCGTGTTCACCGGCATCATGCAAGGCACCGGCATGCTCAAGGCGATTGCCGAAGTGGCGGTGGCGCAGATTCCCGCCGGCCATGGCAAGTTGATCCCGGCGGTGGTCGGCTTTATTTCCATGCCGCTGAGCATGTTGTTCGATCCCGATTCCTACTATTTCGGCGTGATGCCGGTGATCGCCGAAGTCGGCAAGGCGCTGGGCGTCGACCCGCTGCAAGTGGCCCAGGCCTCGTTGCTGGGTGTGCACACCACCGGTTTCCCGGTCAGCCCGTTGACCCCCGCGACCTTCCTGCTGGTGGGCCTGTGCAAGATCGAACTGGCCGATCACCAGCGCTTCACCATTCCTTTTCTGTTTGCCGCGTCGGTGCTGATGACCCTGACCGCGCTGCTTTTGGGCGTTATCTAAGAGGAGTTATCTGAGATGAAAACCTTGCGCATCGGCGCCGGCGCCGGCTACTCCGGTGACCGTATCGAACCCGCCGTGGAACTGGCCGAACAGGGCGACCTGGATTACCTGGTGTTCGAATGCCTGGCCGAACGTACGATTGCCCTGGCGCAACAGGCGCGTATCAGCGATCCGGCAGGCGGCTACGACCCCTTGTTGAGTGAGCGCATGCAGCGGGTGCTGCCCTTTGTCGGACGGCAACCGGGCCGCCGTCGTCTGCGCGTTATCACCAACATGGGCGCCGCCAACCCGGTCTCGGCTGCGGTTGAAGTGCGGCGCATTGCCGGTGAACTGGGGGTGAACCTCAAGGTGGTGGCCGTGGTGGGCGACGACGTGTTGCAGGCGTTGCGGCCCGAGCAGTGGCTGGACAACGGCCAGACCGTGGGCGCACTGGGTGAACGGCTGGTTTCGGCGAATGCCTACCTGGGCGTGGAGGGCATCCTTGAGGCCCTGCGCGCTGACGCCGATGTAGTGATTACGGGGCGTGTGGCCGACCCGTCATTGTTTCTCGCGCCGCAGATGTTTGAATTCGGCTGGGCCGCCGACGATTGGCTGCGCCTGGGCAGGGGCACCCTGGTCGGGCATTTGCTCGAGTGTGCGGGGCAGGTCAGCGGTGGTTATTTCGCCGACCCAGGCCGCAAGGATGTGGATGACCTGGCACGCCTGGGCTTTCCATTGGCCGAGGTCGACGCCGACGGACATGCCTTGATCACCAAAGTGGCGGGCTCCGGGGGGCAGGTCAGCCGCGCCACCTGCAGCGAACAATTGATCTACGAAGTGCACGATCCGCAAGCGTATCTGACCCCGGATGTCACGGCCGACTTTTCACGGGTGGGCTTTGTCGAGGAGGGCATTGATCGTGTGCGTGCCCAGGGGGCCGACGGTCGTGCCCGGCCTGAACAGCTGAAGGTCAGCGTCGGTTATCTGGATGGCTGGATCGGTGAGGGGCAGATGTCCTACGGCGGTCCAGGCGCTGTCGCACGGGCGCAATTGGCGCGAGATGTAGTGCTCAAGCGTCTGGAACTGACCGGCGTGAAGATGCAGGACGTACGCGCCGAGTTGATCGGCATGGACTCATTGCACGGGCCGCGCAGCCTCGTTGAGCCCTGGGAGGTGCGCCTGCGCGTCGCTGCTCGTTGCGAGGCGCGCGCTGACGCCGTGCGCGTCGGTAACGAAGTGGAAACCCTCTACACCAACGGCCCGGCCGGCGGTGGTGGAGCGAGCAAGAGCGTGCGCCAGGTGGTGGCGGTGGCGTCGTTGCTGCTGCCCCGTGGCGACGTCAAACCGAGGATTGAAGGATGAAACTGCACACGCTGGCCCATTCCCGCACCGGGGACAAGGGCGACACGTCGAACATCTCGATCATTGCCTATCGCGCCGAAGACTATCCGTGGCTGTGCGAACAACTGACGGCCGAGCGCGTGGCCGAGTTCTTTGCCGATTTGCTGGAGCCCGGCGCTGCGCCGGTCCGGCGTCATGAACTGCCCAATGTGCAGGCGCTGAATTTTGTGTTGCCGGGCATCCTGCGCGGCGGCGTGACCCGCTCGCTGGCGCTGGATGCCCATGGCAAATGTCTTGGGTCGGCGTTGCTGGACCTGGAGTTGCCAGCAGCGAACTGAATGTGGGAGGGGGCTTGCCCCCGATAGCTATAGGTATCTACACAACTCAGCAGCGCCCAACCGTAACCACGATGCGAAGCGAGCCGCTCTTGATCTTGATCTGCTTTTGATCTCAGGCGCCCCGTTAAACCACGCTGGCCGAACGCAGGCTTGAATCCGTGGGTAACCCGGCAGGACGCCGGGTTAGCCGCACTGGGCCAGGGATGGCCCATTGCGGCGGCCCACGGATTCAAGCCGGAGAGAGCACACCGAGCCTAGGCGAGGTGCCGAGTGGTGGGGCAAGAGCGTTTTGCTTACTTTTGCGCTTTTCAAAAGTGAGCCGCTGTAAAAGCGGAACCCATAGCAGCCGTTACCGCAGAAACGGATATGTACTCAACCCAATCCAACATCCTGGTCGGCCCAGAGGCCGCCATCGGGGGCAAGCCGAATCGTCGCACCGCCCCTCCCACAATGGATCTGCGCAGGTCTGTCAGATCGCGGCGAAGCGCTTGTCCAGGTAATCAATGATCACCTTGGAATCGTACATCCAGGTAGTCTGGCCGTTTTCTTCGATGCGCAGGCACGGCACCTTGATCTTGCCGCCTTGCTCCAGCAGAGTCTGGCGATCCTGCGCATTGTTCTTCGCGTCCTTGAGCGCCACCGGCACATTCAGGCGATGCAGGGTACGACGGGTCTTCACGCAGAACGGGCAGGCATGGAACTGATACAGGGTCAGGCCTTTGGCCGCTTCATTCACCTGCGCCTGTTGTTCGGCGGGCCGCTGCTTTTTGCGCGGACGGGTCAGGAAGTCGCCGGCGATGATGATCTGGCCGAGGCCTACTCGAAGTGCTTTGACGAACATGGCTGAAAGCCTCTTGCCCATGGAGAAGGGGTCGCAGCTTACCTGAATTTTACGGACGAAAAAAAACCGGCGATGAACGCCGGCCTTTTCCTGCACAGCCGTTTACTTGATCAGGCTGAGAAATTCGCTGCGTGTGGCCGCGTTTTCACGGAACTCACCGAGCATCACCGATGTAATCATCGACGAGTTCTGTTTTTCCACACCGCGCATCATCATGCACATGTGCTTGGCCTCGATCACCACCGCCACGCCGAGGGCGCCGGTCACTTCCAGCACCGCATCAGCGATCTGGCGGCTGAGGTTTTCCTGGATCTGCAGGCGACGCGCATACATATCGACGATCCGCGCGACCTTCGACAGGCCCAGCACTTTGCCGCTCGGGATGTACGCCACGTGGGCCTTGCCAATAAACGGCAGCAGGTGGTGTTCGCACAGCGAGTACAACTCGATGTCCTTGACCAGCACCATTTCGCTGTTGTCGGAGCTGAACAAGGCGCCATTGGTGACTTCTTCGAGCGTCTGTTCATAACCGCGGCAGAGGTACTGCATTGCCTTGGCGGCACGCTTTGGCGTGTCGAGCAGACCCTCGCGGGAGACGTCCTCGCCGAGTTGGCCGAGAATCGCGGTGTAGTTTTGTTCCAATGTCACAGGACTGTTTCCGTATGGGTTTCAGAGCGGTACGGTGTATGCCTGTACCAATATGAAGCGTTGTTACCGCGCGGATATCGCAGTGTGCGCTGGTGATTGGCGCACATAGTAGCGTAGGTACGGCGACAGGTGTATTCCCGCACGAAGCCGATGTTAAAGTCGGCCTCCAGTGAGGAGTATGTGATGACGCCACGGGAACGAAGTATCGCAGAGCGTGCCGTTGGCTTCGCCAAGGCGAATCGCACACGAATTGCCAGGGATTTGGCCTGCTTGACTCGCTATCCCGGTGAAGAATATCCCGTCTCGGTTTTTATGGCGGGTTCTCCTGGCGCCGGTAAGACTGAGGTCTCGAAGTCCTTTGTCAATCTGATGGAGGCGCATGGGGCCAAAACGCTTCGTATCGACCCTGACGACTTCAGGGATTATTTTCCTGAGTATAACGGTGCGAATTCGAGCCTGTTTCAGCGCGGCGTAATCATTATGGTGGAGCGGGCCATCGACCTCGTTTATCAGCAGCGACAATCATTTCTTCTGGATGGGACTCTCGCGAATCTCGACGTTGCGCGAAAAAACATCCAGCGTGCGCTCGGCAAGAAAAACCGCTCAGTGCAAATCATGTATGTGTATCAAAAGCCGGAGCTGGCATGGGAATTTGTGCTTGCACGGGAAGCCGTTGAAGGCAGGAACATCCCTTGCGTGGAATTCGTTCGCCAGTTCTATGCATCCAAGGCGACGGTGTGCCAATTGAAGCGCGAGTTTCTGGAAAAAATCCAGGTCGATGTGATTCTCAAGAATACTGATGGGAACGACGCCGAGATTGGCATCGACCTTTCAACTGACGAAATTGACGAACTGGTCAGGCAGCCCTACCATCCTGAACAACTTGAGCAAATATTGACCGGAGTAGCCTCATGAAAGGCGAAATTACGGACGCAATAGAGAAATATCCTTCTACAACCATGTCCGATTTTTTCCGAAGCTGTTCGGTAGAGGAGAGGCGGGCGGTCTATCGAAGCGCAGCCAATACTGCAATCACGATGCAAAAAGCCGTCATCTCACTGGCAAGAGAGAAAAAAGCTAGAGAGTTCGCCGGCGAATAAAAGCCGCGTCCTCCTGATTGACAGCCCAGCCTGAGTGCTGGGCTTTTTATTGGTTACTCGTCGCGCCCCTCCATCATGGTGCGCTTGAGCATCACATAGACCGCGCCGGCCCCGCCGTGGCGGGCCTGGCAGGAGGTAAAGCCGAGCACCTGGGTGTGCTGGCGCAGCCAGGTGTTGACGTGGCTCTTGATCATCGGCCGCTTGCCGTCCAGCCGCACGGCCTTGCCGTGGGTGACGCGCACGCAGCGGATTTCGAATTTGGTGGCCTCGGCGAGGAAGGCCCAGAGAGTTTCCCGCGCCTTCTCCACGGTCATGCCGTGCAGGTCAAGGCTGCCCTCGAACGGGATCTGGCCGGCCTTGAGCTTGCGCATCTGGCTTTCCTGCACCCCATCGCGGGCCCACATCAATTCATCTTCGGGGCCGACGTCGATCACGAACTGATCCGACAAGCCATCCACGGTGGTGGCATCGGTGCGCACGGTCGCGGCCTGGCGCAGCTTGGCGATTTGCGCCCGGTCAGCCTTGGGTTTGCCGGTGTCGGCGCGGTCGTGCTTGATCGGCTTGACGCCGCGCAGCTCGTTCTTGAACAGGGAAAAGTCGTCGTCTTGCATGTCAGCCTCCGCGAAGGGCGGGCAGTTTACCTAAATCGCGGCGGCTGCGGCGCGTCGAATACTATCCAAGCGCCATTAGTCGTGCTTTTTCATCAGGTGCGAGGCGATATTCAACGACAACGGCTGGCGCATTTTCCGACGGCTGCGGCGCCACAGCCATACCCCCAACCACAGCACCAACAGGCCGATCCCCAGCAGGATCGCTGAACCGCCAGGGCTGGCATTCAGCTCGCCGAGTGCCGGCGAATGCCCAAACAGACCGGCGCCACCAGCGCCAGCCAACAGCAGACCTACGATCGCCAGCAGCGCGGCAATGCCCGCCACCACGCGCAGACGCCAATTGCTCGGGCCCTTGGGACGCAAGCGACGAGCATCAAAACCATCGGATATCTTCATTCCGACCTTTCCTCCAGGGTATCGGCCCTTCGACCGGAAGATACACAGGTTGTTCCTGCGCCCGGGGCAAATGCGCGAAATGAGCAGGCCTTGCGGATGAGCGGGGCAATGAACATGGGCACACCGCTCATCACAGAGACGATCAGATCAGATCTTTGGTCAACGCCAGGGTGGCGAAGTTGTCGGCCATGATGGCCATTTCGGTTTGCTGCACATGTTCGGCACTGAGCACGCCACCTTTGCAGGGCAAGTCGCGCGTCGCGCAGGCATCTTCCACCAGGGTGCAGCGAAAGCCGAGGTTCTTGGCGGCACGTACCGTGGTGCTGACGCTTGAATGACTCATGAATCCGCAGACGATCAGGTCCAGCGAACCCAGGTCCTGCAGGTGTTTCTCCAGGCCGGTGCCGTGAAAGGCGCTGGGCAGCAGCTTGCCGATAATGGTTTCGTCGCCTTCAGGCTCAAGGCCAGGGATGAATTCGCCGCGCTCGCCTTGCGGATCGAACAGGCCGCCGACGGTGCCCAGGTGGCGCACATGCACAATCGGGCGTCCGGCGTTGCGCGCAGCGGTCACCAGTTGCTTGATGTTGCCGACCGCCGCGTCCATGCCCGAGAGGGCGAGTGGGCCGCTGAGGTATTCCTTCTGGGCGTCGATGATCACGAGGGTCGCATGGGCAAGGTTGGCAGCTGCGTAACCACGACCGCTGATTTGAAACATCGTCTTTGGAACGGACATTCTGGGGCTCCTGTCAGGGGGGCTTTTGCGCCATTGTCCACTGGCTGAGCGGTTCTGTGAATCGCTACCCGCGTAAGGTACGCCGTTGCTGGCGTGCAGCCATGTCAAGGGGGTGGCTTGTTTAAGTCATTAGGGAGAATTTGGATGAAATCCGACATGCGGCAGCGGTATTTCGTACATCGTCGGTACAGATGAACGCTGTTAGAATCGCCAGTCGTTTTTTCCAGGAGTCTGCCCCGTGATCACTTCCCGCCTGCGCACTTTGCGCGACCATATCCGTTGGGCTGTCAGCCGTTTCCATGGGGAAGACCTGTTTTTTGGCCACGGCACCGACAATGCCTGGGACGAAGCCCGGCAACTGGTGCTCGGCGCCCTGCATCTGCCATGGGAAATTGCCGACAGCTACCTGGACTGCAATTTGGAAGAAGAGGAAATTTCCCATGTGCAGCGTTTGCTGCATCGGCGCATCCATGACCGCGTGCCCACGGCCTACTTGCTCAAGGAGGCCTGGTTCTGCGGCATGTCGTTTATCGTTGATGAGCGCGTGCTGATTCCGCGCTCACCGATTGGCGAGCTGATCGAAAACCGCTTCGAACCCTGGCTGGCCCAGCCGCCGGCGCGCATTCTCGACTTGTGCACCGGCTCCGGTTGCATCGGCATCGCCTGTGCCTATGAGTTCCCCGAGGCCGAGGTGGTGCTGGGTGACTTGTCCTTCGAAGCCCTCGAAGTGGCCAACCAGAACATCGAGCGCCACGGCGTCGATGAGCGCGTCTATACCGTGCAGGGCGACGGCTTTGACGGGCTGCCGGGCCAGCGCTTCGATCTGATTGTGTCCAACCCGCCGTATGTGGACGCCGAAGACTTCGCCGATATGCCGGATGAATACCAGCACGAACCGGAGCTGGGCCTGGCTTGCGGTGACGACGGCTTGAACCTGGTACGGCGGATGCTGGCCCAAGCGGCGGACCACCTGGCCGAGAAGGGGTTGCTGATCGTTGAAGTGGGCAACAGCCAAGTGCATGTTGAAGCGCTGTACCCGGAAGTGGATTTCGCCTGGCTGGACTTCCAGCGGGGTGGGCATGGGGTGTTCATGCTCACGGCTGAGCAGTGCCGGGCGCATCAGGCAATCTTCGCCGCCCGCGTTTAACTCGGTCAATGTGGGAGGGGGCTTGCCCCCGATGGCGGCCTCGGGGCCGGCCAGGATGTTGGATTGGAACGAGTACATATCCGTTTCTGTGGTAACGGCTGCTATGGGTTCCGCTTTTACAGCGGCTCACTTTTGAAAAGCGCAAAAGTAAGCAAAACGCTCTTGCCCCACCACTCGGCACCTCGCTTAGGCTCGGTGTGCCCTCTCTCCGGCTTGAATCCGTGGGCCGCCGCAATGGGCCATCCATGGCCCAGTGCGGCTAACCCGGCGTCCTGCCGGGTTACCCACGGATTCAAGCCTGCGTTCGGCCAGCGTGGTTTAACGGGGCGCCTGAGATCAAGATCAAAAGCAGATCAAGATCAAGAGCGACTCGCTGCGCATCGTGGTTAGCGTTGGGCGCTGCTGAGTTGTGTAGATACCTATGGCTATCGGGGGCAAGCCCCCTCCCACATTTGATTGCATTCCAGTCTGTTAACGGTGCGTGGCAATCCAGATCAACAGCCCTGCCTGAAACACGGTAAATGCCACCAGGCAGGTGATGGTAAAGCGCAGCCCGCTGTCCTCGCGTTTGAACTTGAGCACCTTTTCCTCTTCCTTGCGCAGTTTCACTTCCTGCTCGGCCAGGTTCTGCTCGGCCTGTTGCAGCATCTGCGCAGCTTCGAGGATTTCCACGAATTGCACCTTTTCGGTGTTCCAGCTGTCCAGCACATCGCTGACTTTGCCCGGCTGTACGTTGCCCTTGAGGTGTTGCACGTCGGCATAGGCCACGTCAAAACCCTGGACGCGCAGGAAGTGATCGCGGCGCAGGCGCGTGGCTTCGTTGAGCGCGTCCTTGTTGGCCAGGTCGACGCCATCGACGCGGTAGTGTGACCACTTCTTCTTGGCCCATGCGGCGGCCTGGGCCACCAGGAAGCGGCCGAGGCCACGGTTGGCCGGTTCGATTTCCAGGCTGCTGCCCGGGCCGAAGTGCACGCGATGTTTATCGTGGTCCACCCAGATATCCAGGGTGTTCTGCTCGCGCCGAACGCGCTGGCCGGGCAACTGGATGACCAGGCGCAACAGGCTGTGATGCGAGTCATGGCGCTCGGCGTAACCGAACTGTACAAACCGCAAGGGCCGCGCGCCGGTCGCACGGTCGATGGCCAACGGGGCGAGGCGCAGCATCTTGAAATGTTCGGCGTGTACGTCCGCCCAAGGCAGCGCCGCCGCAGCGGCGGCCTCGGCTTCAGCCGGGATGTCAGCGGTGAGTTCGGGTGTTGCTTCGGTGGTTGTCATGCGGCGCGATCCTGTCCAAGCCCTGCGAGCCGACAGTCTTTTTACTGTCGACTCTGGGCTTATCGGCCGTTTTCTCCAGGACTGGAGGCCAATGGCCGCTTAACGCGGTGCAATTCCGTCGATAAAGCGCACTATCCGCTCGCCCAACTCGGCCGCAAGGGGCAATTTCGGATCGTTGTAGGACGCCAGTTGCTGCTTGACGTTGTTGGGCACGATGCGCATCACGTGGTTCATGCCTTCGATCACGGTCAACTGTGCGTCGGGCTTGGCCTTTTTCAATTGCCGGGCATCGTCCACGCCGACCTGTATGTCGTTGGTGCCCTGGATGATCAGGGCCGGCATGCTCAAGCGCGCAAAGGCTGCCGAGGGATCGGCGCGAAACAGGCTGATCAGATAGGGCTGCACGCTGGGTCGGAAAATACCTTCCAGCGGGCGCGGCACATCGTCATCCACCTGGCCGGCCTTGAGGTGGTCGAGAATGTCGTTGCTGCGCAGCAACAGGGCCGGTGGCAGGTGATCGGCCAGTTGCTGGCGAATCACCTGGTCGACCGGGCGGGCGCTGCCGGACAAGGAAATCACCCCGGCCGGATTCAACTGCGGCGCAGCGAGGGCGGCGACCAGCGCGCCTTCGCTGTGGCCCAGCACAATCAACGGGCCCATGCGCTTGTCAGCCTTGAGCAACGTGCCCCAGACCACGGCGTCGGCCACGTAGGCGTCGAGGGTCAGGTTGCGTTCATCCGGGGTCGCGGCAAGGCTGGCGGCCACGCCGCGTTTGTCATAGCGCACGCTGGCGATATTGTGCCGGGCGAGCACCCAGGCCAGGCGCTTGAGGCTGTCGTTGCGCGCGCCGTCGGCGCTGTTGCCGTTGCGGTCGGTGGGACCTGAACCGGCGATGATCAGCACCACCGGCACGGGTTGGTCGGACTGCGGCAACAGCAGCGAGCCAAACAGCTCGCCGCTGCCGGTGTCCAGGCTGATGGGCCGTTGCAGCACGACGGGGGAGGCGGCCTGGGCCGCGACGGTAAACAGGGTGAGGGTGAACAGCAGAACTCGCAGCATCATCGCGCCATCATTGGAGAGGTGCCGGTTGGACCAACGTCTACCGGTAAGGTTTCGAGGATGAACTAGTCGGTTAGCCTGCGTATACTGGCCGCCTTAAGTTATTACGGTTGACTTGATTCAACTGATTTCACGGAGCGCTCCGCATGTCCGGCAACACCTTCGGCAAGCTGTTCACAGTCACCACCGCGGGCGAAAGCCATGGCCCGGCGTTGGTCGCCATTGTCGACGGCTGCCCGCCCGGCCTCGAGCTGTCTGTGCAAGACCTGCAGCGTGATCTGGACCGCCGCAAGCCCGGCACCAGCCGCCATACCACCCAGCGCCAGGAACCCGACGAAGTCGAGATTCTCTCCGGGGTGTTCGAAGGCCGCACCACCGGCTGCGCCATCGGCCTGCTGATCCGTAATACCGACCAGAAGTCCAAGGACTACTCGGCGATCAAGGATCTGTTCCGCCCGGCCCACGCCGACTACACCTACCATCACAAATACGGCGAGCGCGACTACCGTGGCGGCGGCCGCAGTTCGGCCCGTGAAACCGCGATGCGCGTGGCGGCCGGTGCCATTGCCAAGAAATACCTGGCGACCCAGGGCATCGTCATTCGTGGCTACATGAGCCAGCTCGGCCCGATTGAAATCCCGTTCAAGACCTGGGACAGCATCGAAGACAACGCCTTCTTCTGCCCCGACCCGGACAAGGTGCCGGAGCTGGAAGCCTACATGGACCAACTGCGCCGCGACCAGGACTCGGTCGGTGCGAAGATCACCGTCGTGGCCGAGGGCGTGAAGCCGGGCCTGGGCGAGCCGATTTTCGACCGTCTCGACGCCGAACTGGCCCACGCGCTGATGAGCATCAACGCGGTCAAGGGCGTGGAAATCGGTGCCGGTTTCGCCTGCGTGGCCCAGCGCGGCACCGAGCATCGCGATGAGATGACCCCGCAGGGGTTTCTCAGCAACAACGCCGGCGGCATCCTCGGAGGCATTTCCTCGGGCCAGCCGATCGTTGCGCACCTGGCGCTCAAGGCCACATCGAGCATCACCACGCCGGGCCGCTCGATCGATGTGCACGGCAACCCGATCGACGTGATTACCAAGGGCCGCCACGACCCGTGCGTCGGCATCCGCGCCACACCGATTGCCGAGGCGATGATGGCTATCGTGCTGATGGACCACCTGCTGCGCAACCGTGGACAAAATGCCGATGTGCAGGTGAGTACGCCGGTGCTGGGCCAGCTGTGACGGGCTGACAGTGACAGCCCTCCCTTATTGGCGCCTCTCCAGTTTCTACCTGTTCTACTTCGCCCTGCTCGGGGCGACGGCGCCGTTCCTGGCGTTGTATTTCGATCACTTGGGCTTCTCCAGCGCGCGTATTGGCGAGCTGGTGGCCATCCCCATGCTGATGCGTTGCGTGGCGCCCAACCTCTGGGGCTGGCTGGGCGACTACACCGGCCGCCGCCTGGCCATCGTGCGGTTCGGCGCGGTGTGCACGCTGTTGAGTTTCTCGTTGATTTTCGTCAGCAAGACCTACGCCTGGCTGGCCCTGGTCATGGCCCTGCATGCGTTCTTCTGGCACGCGGTGCTGCCGCAGTTCGAAGTGATCACCCTGGCTCATCTGCAACGCCAGACGGCGCGCTACAGCCAGATCCGCCTGTGGGGCTCCATCGGCTTTATCCTTACCGTCGTAATCATGGGCCGGCTGTTCGACTGGCTGAGCGTGGACATCTACCCGGTGGTGGTCGTGGTGATCATGGCCGGTATCATCGGCGCCAGCCTGTGGGTGCCGAATGCGCAGCCCGCCAGCCACGGCCAACGCCTGGCCGGGGACGGCTTTGTGCGGCAATTACGCAACCCCGGCGTGCTGGCGTTCTATGCCTGTGTGGCACTGATGCAGATGAGCCAT
Source organism: Pseudomonas sp. 28 E 9 (assembly GCF_900004785.1). Classification (NCBI taxonomy): domain Bacteria; kingdom Pseudomonadati; phylum Pseudomonadota; class Gammaproteobacteria; order Pseudomonadales; family Pseudomonadaceae; genus Pseudomonas; species Pseudomonas sp. 28 E 9. The sequence goes on from NZ_CVTK01000046.1 coordinate 82,892, forward strand.
GGCCCCTATTACACCTTTCTCACACTGCACCTTGAACACCTGGGCTACAGCCGTGGCGTGATCGGTTTGCTGTGGGCCCTCGCGGTGGTGGCGGAGGTGTTGATGTTCCTGGCCATGAGTCGCATCCTTTCGCGCTTTTCGGTGCGCCGGGTGCTGCTGGCCAGTTTCCTGCTGGCGGCGCTGCGCTGGCTGCTGCTCGGCGCATTTGCCGAATTTTTCTGGGTGCTGCTGCTGGTGCAAGTGCTGCATGCCGCCACGTTCGGCAGTTTCCATGCGGCGGCCATCGCCTTCGTGCAGCGCAGTTTCGGTGATCGCCAGCAAGGCCAGGGCCAGGCGCTTTACGCCGCGCTGGCCGGCACCGGCGGTGCGCTGGGTGCGCTGTATGCCGGTTACAGCTGGAACCTGCTGGGCCCCACGCTGACGTTCAGTATTGCCAGCATCGCGGCCCTGGCTGCCGCCGTTATCATTGGCCTTCGATTGCAAGAGCCCAACCAAGGAACCGTGCAATGAGCTATGTCGCCGTCTATGACCTCGCTACACCGGGCACCCCGAACAAGGTGCTGACCCACTTCGACGACATTCAGTCGACCCTGGCCGAACACGGCGTGCGCTTTGCACGCTGGCAGCCCGGCACACTCGAAAAGGGCGCCGACGAGGCGCAACTGATTGCGGCGTATCAGCCGCAGATCGACGCGCTTGGCTACGCGCGTGCCGAGGTGCTCAGCATGACCGGTGCTGACTCCAAAGAAGTGCTGCAGGCCGAACGCCTGGATGAGCACACCTGCGCTGAAGACCAGGCGCGATTCTTCATCGCTGGCCAGGGGCTGTGCTCGTTGCGCGTTGGCGAGTATGTCTACGGCGTGCGGTGTGAGAAGAACGATCTGCTGATCGTGCCTGCCGAGATGCCCCATTGGTTCGACATGGGCGAGCATCCTTATTGCGTGATGCTGCATTTGTTCAACACCGTCGAGGGCGCGGTGCCGACGTTGACCGGCAGTGACATCGCCCGTGACGCTGGCAAATTGGACGACTAATACAAACCTTTTAAATGTTCAACCCGGGCAAGTTGGAATTTGCTGTGGGAAGAAGCCTAATTCCATGTAGGGCTTGGCTGTTTAGCCTCGGCCTTGCCCTCTCATTGCTCAGGTTGTGTAACTCTCGCTTTGTTCAATGTTCACGGCGCCTGTCAATAGGAAGAATCCGAAGGGTGACAGCGCATCGGCATATAAAAAGGAGAGAGCAATGAGTCGCCCAGAGGAGATGTCTCACCCGTTGGAAATCGTGCCGACGGCCATCAGAAGACGCTTGAGTCTGCTCGGCAAACCCCTCACCCGGACGGAACTGGAGATTCTGCGATGGGCCTCCGAGGGCAAGACCATTTGGGAGATGAGCAGGATTCGCTGCACCTCGGAGGCCACGGTTAAATTCCATCTGCGCAATATCTACGGCAAGCTCGATGTGAATAACCGGGTGCAGGCGATGAATGAGGCGACGCGTCAGGGACTGTGCTGATGGCATAAAAAAGGGCCGCGACGCTCAACGGCGTTGCGGCCCTTCTTTAACGGTGGCGCTTATGCCGAATGGTAAGTCGGCAGGGCAAAGCGGTTCTGGCTTTGCAGCATCGAAATTTGCGGCAGCTCACTGGCTTGTTCGGCCAGGTCGCGGCGGATGGCGCTGATGACCCAGGTCAGTTGGTCGGCGGTGTGCAACTGCTGATACGAGATCGAGCGCTTGACCTGTTTGCCTTCACTGTTACGCAGGGTCAACAGAATGCCGCCGTCTGGACGTGGTTGGGTGGTGACGTCGTAGTTGGAAAATACCGAAGCGAATTTATCTTGGATCAGGCTCATGTCTATCAGCTCCATTGGCTCAAGTTGGCAAGCATGGAGTGATAGGTGCAGTGATTGTGCCAGTATTGAATCCTATAAAAAGTCTTTATAAATCAGTGAGTTATAAATAATAGAGATTTTCGTTTTCGTGCAATTTGCATGAAAGGCCATCGTGCATCCTGCATTTTGCGTTATCCAGACGGTTAATTCCTGCGCGCAGATGCTCTTTTCCTAACGACTCAGACCCCATGCTTGCGGGATAAATTCCATCCGGCCGGCGGCCCGGCTTTCTCTATTGATTATGCCTATGGGCGCTTTTGACAAAAAAGCCATGACAGCGGGGAACTCCATCGCGACACTGGGCGCCATATAAAGCATCAGAAAGGAGCCCTACTATGTCGACCCAGCCCCAACAAATGACCGAAGACGAAGCCGCCGAATTTGCCGAGCAGGTCTTCGACGTCGCCCGCAAGGGCGATGCCGCCATGCTCGCGGCGCTGTTGGCCAAAGGTCTGCCGGCCAACTTTCGTAACCACAATGGCGACACGCTGTTGATGCTCGCCGCCTACCACGGCCACGCCGAGGCGGTAAAAGTGCTGCTGGAGTTCAAGGCCGACCCCCTGATCGCCAACGACAAGAACCAACTGCCGATTGCCGGTGCGGCATTCAAGGGCCACCTGGCGGTGGTCAAGGCGCTGATCGAAGGTGGCACCCCGGTTGAAGCGGCGTCTTCGGATGGGCGCACGGCATTGATGATGGCGGCCATGTTCAACCGTGTCGAAATGCTCGACTACCTGCTCCGCCAGGGTGCCAACCCCAAGGCCACCGATGCCCAGGGGGCGACGGCGCTGGCTGCGGCGCAGACCATGGGGGCAGTGGATACGGCGGCGCTGTTGCAAAAACTGGTGTAGGCTACGCGCCCTCGAAAACCCGCCCGCCACAGGACCCGCCCATGAAAACCGCTCTCGTCGAACTCATCAGCAAAATCAGCAGCGGTGTCATGGGGGCGGACGAGGTGGCGCGTATCGCCGATGAAGCAGCTCAGGCCTACGCGAATCCTGCGGCTTTTCTGGCGGCCAATCCGGATATCAACTACGACGACAGCTTCCCGATTCCGTTGGGGGAGTGGGTGGTGGTCGGCAGCCTGCCGGACACTGTGCTGTTCCAGGCCGACACCTACGCCGACCTGTTTGCCCAGATCGTTGCCTCGTTCGGTCCGGGCGTGGCGTTCAACCTCAAGCCCAAGCAATTGGCCAAGACTGAAGACCTCACCGCGCTCAATCGCATCCAGATCCAGATGAGCGCCCTGAGCCCGGAAGACGGTGGCTATGTGCTGCTCAACTTCAGCCAACTGCTTGATGACGAAATCCAGGCCGTCCTGGTGTTCGGCAACGACCTGGCGCGGGTGCTGGAACTGTGCGCCGAGGTCGGTATCAAGGCTGAGCCGTCCCTGGAAGCCCTGAAGATTGCCGTTCACGTTTAAATAATACGGAACCCCCGTCAGGGCTGACTATCCTACAAGGGCATGCCCCCCACACTTAGGAGCGACACCATGGGTTCAACTTTCAACGGCCTGATTGGCCTGATCATCCTCGCGCTGGATATCTGGGCGATCATCAACGTGTTCAAAAGCGGCGCGAGCACGGGCGCCAAGGTGTTGTGGATTCTGTTGATCCTGCTGCTGCCGGTACTGGGCCTGATCATCTGGGCCATCGCCGGGCCGCGCGGTAACGTGCGGATCTAACACCGTACTGTGGGAGGGGGCAAGCCCCCTCCCACATTGGTTTTGCCGGTTTTGCCTACCCCCGCTGAATTTGTGTGTCGAAAGTATTCGCTGCACGAAATTTTCACATCCCGTCCAAGACAATTCGCCCGCTTTGTTTCTCTGCCAGGGCCCCAATCCCTGGGGCATTTAAAGCGGTGGCGAGCTCGCACGTTCAGTAATTAATAGCCTTGCCGGCCTTGATCGGGCACCATTTGCGCCACCGCGTTAACCACCCACCCCGGCCAGCCTGGGCGAGGGCGGACGCCACTGCATTAATTTCGCAACTTCAACTTCCAATGGGTCCTAAAACGACATGGCAAACCCGGACGCCCTGAATCAGCAGCGAGCTTCAAATCGCCTGCTGCAACCGACCGTCAAATCCCATCTGGCATACACGCTGCTCTGCGCACTGGTCATGATGGTGATGTTCTCCCTGCTGCGCCTGGCGTTGCTGGTCTACAACCGCGAGATGATCCTCGACACACCCGCCTCGACCTTCCTGGAAGCGTTCGCCAACGGCCTGCGCCTGGACATCCGCCTGGTGATGTACCTGCTGGTCCCGCTGCTGTTGGCCTTGTTCAGCGTCCGGGCCATGGCGGCGCGCGGGTTTTTCCGGTTGTGGCTGACCGTTGCCTCCAGCATTGCGCTGTTCCTGGGCCTGATGGAGATGGACTTCTATCGCGAGTTCCACCAGCGCCTCAACGGTTTGGTCTTCCAGTATGTGAAGGAAGATCCGAAAACCGTGGTGAGCATGCTCTGGTATGGCTTCCCGGTGGTGCGCTACCTGTTGGCCTGGGCCGTGGGCACGCTGATCCTGAGCATGGCCTTCAAGGGCGCCGACCGTGCAACGCGTCCGCGTGGCCCGTTCAGTGGCGGCAGCATCGGTACGCGCCAGGTGGCGCCGTGGTACAGCCGCATTGCGGTGTTCGTGGTGTGCCTGCTGGTCGCCGTGGTCGCCATCCGTGGCACCCTGCGCCAGGGCCCGCCGTTGCGTTGGGGCGACGTGTACACCACCGACTCGAACTTCGCCAACCAGTTGGGCCTTAACGGTACGCTGTCGTTGATCGGCGCGGCCAAGGCGCGTTTCTCCGCGCATCGCGACAACGTCTGGAAAGCCACCCTGGAACAACCGCTGGCCACCCAGACCGTGCGTGACATGCTGGTGCTGCCGAGCGAGAAGCTGGTGGATACCGACACCGCCGCCGTGCGCCGTGATTTCACGCCGCCGGCCGAGAAGACCCTGCCGATCAAGAACGTGGTCGTGATCCTGATGGAGAGCTTCGCCGGTCACTCGGTGGGCGCCCTGGGCCGTCCAGGCAACATCACGCCGTACTTCGACAAGTTGTCCAAGGAAGGCCTGCTGTTCGATCGCTTCTTCTCCAACGGCACCCACACCCATCAGGGTATGTTCGCCACCATGGCGTGCTTCCCGAACCTGCCGGGCTTCGAATACCTGATGCAGACCCCCGAAGGCAGCCACAAGCTGTCGGGCCTGCCGCAGTTGCTGAGCGCACGTGATTTCGATGACGTGTACGTCTATAACGGCGACTTTGCCTGGGACAACCAGTCGGGCTTCTTCAGCAACCAGGGCATGACCAACTTCATCGGCCGCAACGACTTCGTCGATCCGGTGTTTTCCGACCCGACCTGGGGCGTGTCCGACCAGGACATGTTCAACCGTGGCCTGGAAGAACTGAAGGCCCGCGAAGGCGGCAAGCCGTTCTACGCACTGCTGCAAACTCTGTCCAACCACACACCGTACGCGTTGCCGACGCCGTTGCCGGTTGAGCCGGTCACCGACCGTGGCAGCCTCAACGAGCATTTGACGGCCATGCGTTACTCCGACTGGGCGTTGGGCCAGTTCTTCGAGAAGGCCCGCAAGGAGCCGTACTTCAAGGAAACCCTGTTTGTGGTGGTGGGCGACCACGGCTTCGGCAACGAGCAGCAGATCACCGAGATGGACCTGGGCCGTTTCAACGTACCGATGCTGATGATCGCGCCGGGCATGCAGGAAAAGTTCGGCGAGCGTGACCACACCGTGGGCACCCAGATCGATATCGTCCCGACCATCATGGGTCGCCTCGGCGGTGACACGCTGCACCAGTGCTGGGGCCGTGACCTGCTGAACCTGCCGGAAGGCGACAAGGGCTTCGGCGTGATCAAGCCATCGGGCAGCGACCAGACCGTCGCCTTGCTGACGGCTGACCGCGTACTGGTCCTGCCCAAGGAAATGCCACCGAAGTTGTGGCAATACGAACTGGGCGCCAACCCGACCGGCAAGGTCATTGCCGAGTCGCCGGACGAAGCGGCGCTCAAGCAGAAACTTGAGTCGTTCCTGCAAACCGCGACCAAGAGCCTGTTGGATAACACCGCAGGTGTGGTGGACGGCAAGCCGGACTAACTAACAAACCGGTAATAAAAAAGAGGCCTCATTGAGGCCTCTTTTTTTTACCCTTGGAAGGGGCTTATATCTTGCCGAGCAACAACAGCACCAGCAGAACTACCAGCACCACACCCAGGATACCCGACGGGCCATAACCCCAGTTACGCGAGTGCGGGAACACCGGGAGGCCACCCACCAACAGGAGAATCAGGATAATGATCAGAATCAGGCTCATGGTTTTATTCCTTATAGGCCTTCTGTAAAGACCGGTTATTCAGCGGGAGTCTCGTCCATCTGATAATGGACGGCTTATCAACTCCGACTCTGACGCCTGATAAAAAATTCAGTATTTTTTTAAAGCATTTCGCTTGCTCGCTTATTTCTTTTAACACGGCCGCAACTACGCAACGTTAGTTGAAAAAGATTGAACTTAGGCTATACGCAAGTATCCGACCGAGCCCGCGGTTTGCCTGGGGCATTCATCATTCTGATGGTGCGTGGGCGCGGCAGGAACCTTCGCTACACTGCCGATCACTTCCATGGTGAACCACAAGGCTACTTCCTATGCAAAACCGCATGATGATCACGGGCGCCGGGTCCGGTCTGGGTCGTGAAATTGCACTGCGCTGGGCCCGTGAGGGTTGGCGGCTGGCCTTGTCGGATGTCAGCGAGCCGGGCCTGCAGGAAACCCTGAGGTTGGTGCGCGACGCCGGTGGCGACGGCTTCATCCAGCGCTGCGATGTGCGTGACTACAGCCAGCTCACTGCGTTGGCGCAGGCGTGCGAAGTGAAGCTTGGCGGCATCGATGTGATCGTCAATAACGCCGGCGTGGCGTCCGGCGGGTTCTTTGCCGAGCTGTCGCTCGAGGATTGGGACTGGCAGATCGCAATCAACCTGATGGGCGTGGTCAAGGGCTGCAAGGCGTTCCTGCCGCTGCTGGAAAAGAGCAAGGGCCGTATCATCAACATCGCCTCGATGGCCGCGCTGATGCAGGGCCCGGCCATGAGTAACTACAACGTGGCCAAGGCCGGTGTGGTGGCGCTGTCGGAAAGCTTGCTGGTGGAGCTCAAGCAGCAGGAAATTGGCGTGCATGTGGTGTGCCCGTCGTTTTTCCAGACCAACCTGCTTGATTCATTTCGCGGGCCGACCCCGGCGATGAAAGCGCAGGTGGGCAAGTTGCTCGAGAGTTCGCCGATCTCGGCGGCGGACATCGCCGACTATATCCATCAGCGCGTGAGTGCGGGCGAGTTCATGATTCTGCCCCACGAGCAGGGGCGAATGGCGTGGACACTCAAACAGAAAAACCCGCAGTTGCTCTATGACGAGATGACGCTGATGGCTGACAAGATGCGCGCCAAGGCTCAGGCCATAAAGGGCTGATAGGGGTGCGGTCTGTCAGGCAAATTACCTATGCCTGTAGGTGATGCCTGATTTGGCCGCGAGCCATTGCTGGTTACGCCACAAACAAGCATGGTCGGGGTCCTGACATTCGAAAAAGGACAACCGCCATGCTGGTCTTGAGCCGCGCCTTGGGCGAAAGCATTTCCATCGGCGATGATATCGCTTTGCACATTCTTGAAGTCAGTGCCAACCACGTGAAGTTCGGCATCGCAGCGCCGGCAGGCGTCAGCGTGCATCGCGCCGAGGTGTATCGCAAAATCCTCGAACGCCAGGCCAGTGCCGCCTATCCGGTGCCGGTGCCCAACCCGTAGCGTCACCGTCAATCAAACAGGTGCTTGGGCACGTCGTGCTTGAGCATCAGTTGGCACTGCTCGCTTTCCGGGTCGAACACAATCAGCGCCTGGCCTTTGGTCAGTGCCTGACGTACGCGCAGTACCCGGGTTTCCAGCGGTGTGTCGTCGCCATTGTCGGTGCCATCGCGGGTGACGAAATCCTCGATGAGGCGGGTCAGGGTGTCGACTTCAAGCGCGTCGTAAGGGATCAGCATATAAGCCTCGGGGGTCAAGTCCCGGCGATGCTACTGTGCCGGGACTTTTGTTGCCAGTGTCGGGCGTTTCAAGGGTCAGCTGTTGCCGGCATCGGACTTGTTCCCGACCAGGCTGTCCACCGACGGCACCCGGGTATCGCTCTCCATCTGCGTCTCATGTTCGATCTGATGGCTGAAGCGGTCCAGGGAGCCTTGTGCCGGTTGCGCGTCGCTGGCGAATACCGGTGGGCTGAGGATATAGGCGCCGAGCAGTCGACTCAGTGCCGCCAGGCTGTCGATATGGGTGCGCTCGTAACCGTGGGTGGCATCGCAACCGAACGCCAGCAGGGCGGTGCGGATGTCATGCCCGGCGGTGACCGCCGAATGCGCATCGCTGAAGTAATAGCGGAACAGATCGCGGCGTACCGGCAGGTCGTTGTCCGCCGCCAGGCGCAGCAGATGCCGTGACAGGTGATAGTCGTACGGTCCACCGGAATCCTGCATCGCCACGCTCACCGCGTGCTCGCTGGAGTGCTGGCCCGGAGCGACCGGGGCGATGTCGATGCCGACGAACTCACTCACATCCCAGGGCAGGGCGGCGGCGGCACCGCTGCCGGTTTCCTCGGTGATGGTGAACAGCGGGTGGCAGTCGATGAGCAGCGGTTCGCCGCTGTCGATAATGGCCTTGAGCGCAGCGAGCAGGGCCGCGACGCCGGCCTTGTCGTCCAGGTGACGTGCGCTGATGTGGCCGCTTTCGGTGAACTCCGGCAGTGGGTCGAATGCCACGTAGTCACCGACGCTGATCCCCAGGGAATCGCAATCGGCACGGGTCGCGCAGTAGGCGTCCAGGCGCAGTTCCACGTGGTCCCAGCTCACCGGCATTTCATCCACGGCGGTGTTGAACGCGTGCCCGGAGGCCATCAGTGGCAGCACGCTGCCGCGGATCACGCCATTGTCGGTGAACAGGCTGACACGGCTGCCTTCGGCAAAGCGGCTTGACCAGCAACCGACCGGCGCCAGTGTCAGGCGACCGTTGTCCTTGATGGCGCGCACGGCGGCGCCGATGGTGTCCAGGTGCGCGGAGACGGCGCGGTCAGGGCTGTTTTTCTGGCCCTTGAGGGTCGCGCGAATCGTGCCGCGCCGGGTCATTTCAAACGGGATACCAAGCTCTTCCAGGCGTTCTGCGACATAGCGCACGATGGTGTCGGTGAAGCCGGTGGGGCTGGGAATGGCGAGCATTTCCAGCAGCACTTTTTGCAGGTAGACGAGATCGGGTTCGGGAATGGTTCGAGTCATGGAAACTCCTGATGAGTTGAGGGCATCGATGGTTTCGATGAGGTAAGGGGGAATGTCGTTGCCTTCACCGGCCTCATCGGGGGCAAGCCCCCTCCCACCTTTGATAGGTGAACACCGTCAAATGTGGGAGGGGGCTTGCCCCCGATAGCGGTTTCACATTCAACACATTCCTCAGGCGGCCGGCTGACTGTGTGGAAACAACAAATCCACAAACTTCTCAGCGGTCGGTTGCGGTTCATGGTTGGCAAGGCCTGCCCGTTCATTGGCCTCAATGAAGACGTATTCGGGCTGATCGGCGGCGGGCACCATCAGGTCCAGGCCGACCATGGGAATATCCAGCGCGCGGGCTGCACGCACAGCGGCATCTACCAGGGTCGGATGCAAAATGGCCGTGACATCTTCCAGGCACCCGCCGGTGTGCAGGTTGGCGGTGCGGCGCACGGCCAGTTGCACGCCACGGGGCAGGATGCTGTCGTAGTCGTAGCCGGCGGCCTTGAGGGTACGTTCGGTTTCCGCGTCCAGGGGGATCTTGCTTTCGCCATCGGTGGCGGCCTGACGACGGCGGCTTTGCGCCTCGATCAAGGCGCGAATCGAATGCTGACCGTCACCCATCACTTCGGCAGGGCGGCGGATCGCTGCGGCGACCACTTCGAAGCCAATCACCAGGATGCGCAGGTCCAGGCCCTCGTGGAAGCTCTCGAGCAGCACGCGGCTGTCGAACTGGCGCGCCGCGTCGATGGCTTGCTGTACCTCCTCGAACGTGTGCAAATCCACCGCCACGCCCTGGCCCTGCTCGCCATCGAGCGGCTTGACCACGATACGTTGATGTTCGTCGAGAAACTCCAGGTTGTCGTCGGCACTGCCCGCCAATTGCTGCGCCGGCAACTTCAAGCCGGCGGCCTTGAGCACCTTGTGGGTCAGGCTCTTGTCCTGGCACAACGTCATGCTGATGGCGCTGGTCAGGTCGCTCAGCGACTCGCGGCAGCGCACGCGGCGCCCGCCGTGGCTGAGGGTGAACAGGCCGGCATCGGCATCATCCACCTGCACGTCGATGCCCCGTCGATGGGCTTCTTCAACAATGATCCGTGCATAAGGATTGAACCCCGCCTGCGGCCCGGGGCCGAGAAACAGCGGCTGGTTGATGCCGTTCTTGTGCTTGATGGCGAAGGTGGTCAACGCACGAAAGCCCAACTTGGCGTAGAGGCTCTTGGCCTGACGGTTATCGTGCAACACCGACAGGTCCAGATAGCTCAAGCCTCGGCTCATGAAGTGTTCCACCAGGTGGCGCACCAGCACCTCACCCACGCCGGGTCGGGTGCATTGCGGGTCTACCGCCAGGCACCACAGGCTGCAACCGTTTTCCGGGTCATGGAACGCTTTCTGATGGTTCAGGCCCATGACGCTGCCGATGACCGCGCCGCTGTCCTCATCTTCGGCCAGCCAGTACACCGGGCCGCCTTGATGGCGCGGCGTCAGGCGTTCGGCGTCAATGGGCAGCATGCCGCGGCCCTGGTACAGCAGGTTCACCGCCTGCCAGTCGGCTTCGTTTTGCACGCGACGGATACGAAAGCCGCGAAACACACGGGTAGCGGGGCGGTAGTCGCTGAACCACAGACGCAGGGTGTCCGAGGGGTCGAGGAACAACTGCTGCGGATCGATGCCGAGAATCTGCTGGGGCGCGGCCACATACAGCGCGATATCGCGCTCGCCGGGTTGTTCGTTGAGCAGTTCCTGGGCAAGGCTGGCGGGGTCGGGAAAAGTGTGCCCGATCAACAAACGCCCCCAACCGCAATGCACGGCAATCGGTTCGGGGCCTTGCGCGCTGCCGTCTTCGGCCAGCCGGGCCTGGAGGCGCTCGTAGGTCGGCGCCTGGCCCTTTAGCAAGCGTTGGCTGTACGCCGCGGCGTTAGGTTTCATTGATCAGATTCCTTGTTCGCTGAGCCACAGGTTCAGCGCCGCCAGTTGCCACAGCTTGGAGCCGCGCAACGGCGTCAATTGGCCTTGTGGGTCCGTCAGCAGGCGGTCGAGCATGGCGGGGTTGAACAGGCCACGGTCCTGGCTCGGGTCCAGCAGCAGCTCGCGCACCCAGTTCAGGGTGTCGCCTTGCAAATGCTTGAGGCCCGGCACCGGGAAGTAGCCTTTCTTGCGGTCGATCACTTCGCTGGGGATCACCCGGCGCGCGGCTTCCTTGAGCACCTGCTTGCCGCCGTCGGGCAGCTTGAACTTGCCCGGCACGCGGGCCGACAGTTCCACCAGGCGGCAGTCGAGGAACGGCGTGCGCGCTTCCAGGCCCCAGGCCATGGTCATGTTGTCGACGCGTTTGACCGGGTCGTCCACCAGCATCACCGTGCTGTCCAGGCGCAGGGCCTTGTCGACGGCGGCATCAGCCCCCGGCATCGCGAAGTGTTCGCGCACGAAGTCCCCGGCGGCGTCGTTGGCGGTCAGCCATTTCGGCGCGACGGTGGCGGCATAGTCGTCGTAGCTGCGGTCGAAAAAGGCATCGCGATAAGCCGCATACGGGTCGCTGGCGCCATCCACTTGCGGGTACCAGTGGTAACCGGCGAAGAGCTCGTCGGCACCCTGGCCGCTCTGCACCACCTTGCAATGTTTGGCCACTTCCCGCGACAGCAGGTAGAAGGCGATGCAGTCATGACTGACCATCGGCTCGCTCATGGCGCGGAACGCGGCCGGCAGTTGCTCGATGATCTCGCTTTCAGCGATGCGCAACTGGTGGTGACGGGTGCCATAGTGCTTGGCGATCAGGTCCGAATACTGGAATTCGTCGCCGCGCTCGCCGCCGGCGTCTTCGAAGCCGATGGAGAAGGTCGACAGATCCTCGACGCCCACTTCACGCAGCAGGCCGACGAGCATGCTCGAGTCGACGCCACCGGAGAGCAGCACGCCGACATCCACGGCCGCGCGCTGGCGGATAGCGACGGCTTCGCGGGTGCTGTCGAGTACGCGATCGGTCCAGTCTTCCAGGGTCAGGTGTTTTTCATCCTCATGGGGGCCGTAGGGCAGGGTCCACCAGGTGTGCTGTTCGGTCTTGCCGTTGGCATCGATGCGCATCCAGCTCGCCGGCGGCAGTTTTTCAATGCCTGCCAGCAGCGTGCGCGGTGCAGGCACCACGGCATGGAAGTTGAGGTAGTGATTGAGCGCCACCGGGTCGAGGATCGGGTTGATATCGCCGCCCTTGAGCAGCGCCGGCAACGCCGAGGCAAAGCGCAGGCGCTGGCCGGTGCGCGACAGGTACAAAGGCTTCACACCGAGACGGTCACGGGCGATGAACAGACGCTGCGCATCGCGCTCCCAGATGGCGAACGCGAACATGCCGTTGAGCTTGGGCAGCAACGCTTCGCCCCAGGCGTGATAGCCCTTGAGCAGCACTTCGGTGTCACCGCCGGAATAGAAGGCGTAGCCGAGGGCTTCCAGCTCTTGGCGCAGTTCCGGGAAATTGTAGATTGCGCCATTGAAGGCCAGGGACAGCCCCAGTTGGGCGTCGACCATCGGTTGCGCGGAGCCGTCCGACAGGTCCATGATTTTCAGGCGGCGATGGCCCAGGGCAATCGGCCCCTGGGCGTGAAAGCCCCAGGCGTCGGGGCCACGGGGGGCGAGGTGATGCGTGATGCGTTCCACGGCTGCCAGGTCGGCAGGTTGATGATCAAAGCGTAACTCGCCAGCTAGTCCACACATAAGTTCCTTACCGGTTTTTCCGTTGGGGAGGGGTCAATACTCAATACGCCTTGAAGGGCGCGTACCCAGAAACTGACCCAGCGCTATGCGTGGAGTTTTAGATCAATAAGTTATAAAGCAAACTGCCATGAGGTCATCCGGCCTGCACTTTAGAGGCCTGAGATTGGCCGCGAACCAGGGCGCGCAGGGCAAATCGATTGGGATGACAGGCCTCGGCCACCGCGCTCGGCAAGGGCAGTGGTTCGTCACAGAGCCAGGCTGCCAGCAGTTCGCCGCACAGTGGCGCAGTGACCAGGCCACGTGAGCCGTGCCCGCTGTTGATGTACAGGCCCGGCAGCCACGGGCAGGGTAGGTCTGGCACTTGCCGGGCGTCTTTGCCCAGTGCGGCGTACACCTGTGCAAAGGCCTCAAGGTCGGCCAACGGGCCGACGATCGGCAGGTAGTCGGGGCTGGTGCAACGAAAGGCCGCGCGGCCCTGCAAGTGTTCCGCTGCCACGGTGTCGGCGTCCAGGCGTTGCAGCAGGTCCTCGGAAATCTCGCGCAGCCTCTCCAGGTTACCGGCATGTTCGGCGCTGGTGGGGGTGAGGTCCTGGCTGTGGAAATCGAAACTGGCGCCCAGGGTATGTTCGCCCAGGCGGGCCGGTGCGACATAGCCTTCAGCGCAGACCACGGTGGCCAGCGCCCGGCTTGCCGGCGTCTGCGCCAGGCAGGTGATCTGCCCGCGGATGCGCTTGAGCGGCAAGTCGGCGCTGGGTGCGAAGCGCTTGATCTCGGCAGCCCCGGCGAGCACGACCACGCTGGCACTGGCCAGTAGCCGATCACCGTCGCGCGCGCACCATTGGTCATCCACTCGGTCGAGCTCAAGCACCTCGCGGTGGGTGAGCACGTTGATCGAGGGGTGCGTTGCCTGCCACTGGCAGAGCGATGGTGGGTGCACCCAGCCGCCCTCGGGGAAAAACAGACCGCCCTGGGCCACGTCGATCCCGGCGCATTGCCGGGCCTGATCGCGATCGACCAAGTGCAACAGTGCTGGGGGAAAGGCTGCCGCCAGTTGGGCCTGGCGCTCGCCTTCTTTGGCGTCGAACGCCAGTTGCAACACGCCGCAGTCGTCCCAGTCGACGCCACGGTGCAACCGTTCGAGCAGGCGCCGGGTATGCCCGAAGCCGCTGAGTATCAGTTGGGACAGTGCCGTTCCGTGCGCTGACAGCTTCAGGTACAGCACGCCCTGGGGATTGCCGGAGGCCTCTGCGGCCAGGCCGGCATGCCGCTCCAGCAAGCTCACCCGCCAACCCCGCGCCGCCAGGCTGGCTGCGGTGGCGCAACCGGCCAGGCCACCGCCGATGACCATGGCGTGGCGGTCACCGGTGACCGGCGCCGGCCGTGCGAACCAGGGCTTGGCGCGGGCGGGCGCCGGACGGTCTTCGGGCCACCCCAGGAACTCCCCGCGCAGGATCTCCCACTTGTGGCCAATGCCGGGCGTGCGTTTCATCTTGAACCCGGCGGCATTGATCAGCCGGCGTACCCAGCCGGTGCTGGTGAAGGTGCTGATGGTCGAGCCCGGTGCGGCCAGGCGCGCCAGTTCGGCGAACAGCTCGGCGGTCCACATGTCCGGGTTTTTCGCCGGGGCAAAGCCGTCGAGAAACCACGCATCTATTTGTGCGTCCAGCTGCGGCAGTTGCTCCAGGGCGTCGCCGATCAACAGGGTCAGGGTGACGCGACCGGCGTCCAGCACCAGGCGCTGAAAGCCCTGATGGATGGCGATGTACTGGGCCAGCAACTGTTCGGCATAAGGTTGCAGCTCGGGCCAGAGGGCGAGGGCGCGTTGCAGGTCGGCATGGCTGAGCGGGTATTTTTCCACGCTGACGAAATGCAGGCGTGCCCCGGCCACCGCCTGTTGGTCGAATAACTGCCAGGCGCACAGGAAATTCAAGCCCGTACCGAATCCGGTTTCGCCGATCACCAGGCGCCCGTCGGCCGGCAAGGCCGCAAAACGCGCCTGCAGGCGGTTTTGTTCAAGGAATACATAACGGGTTTCTTCCAGGCCCGACTGGTCGGAGAAGTACACGTCATCGAACACCCGCGAGTGCGGGCGGCCTTGGTCGTCCCAGTCGAGCTGGGCGTGGGTGATCGGGGTCATGGGAGCTCGTATAAATAGGGGTGGCTCGTATAAATAACGGCAGGTAACCACAAGGCGGCCATTCTAGCCGATCAACCGGTGTTGAATTGATCCACGGCAAGCGGCGGTTGAATTTCCTCCCGCGTGTCGTTGCCCAATCCGCTAGTCTTGAGCCATCTTGAAACGGAGCTGCCCATGTTCGAATCCGCCGAAATCGGTCACGCCATCGACAAAGACACCTATGACGCCGAAGTGCCGGCCCTGCGTGAGGCCTTGCTCGAAGTGCAGTACGAGCTGCAACAGCAGAAGCGCTTCCCGGTGATCATCCTGATCAATGGCATCGAAGGCGCGGGCAAGGGCGAAACCGTCAAGCTGCTCAACGAATGGATGGATCCGCGCCTGATCGAAGTGCGCACCTTCGACCAACAGACCGACGAAGAACTGGCGCGCCCGCCGGCCTGGCGCTACTGGCGGCAGTTGCCCGCCAAAGGCCGCATGGGCATTTTCTTCGGCAACTGGTACAGCCAGATGCTGCAGGGCCGGGTGCATGGGCAGATTAAGGACGCGCGGCTGGACCAGGCCATCGCCGGTGCCGAGCGCCTGGAAAAAATGCTGTGCGACGAAGGCGCGCTGATCTTCAAATTCTGGTTTCACCTGTCCAAGAAACAGATGAAGGCGCGGCTCAAGGCCCTGGCCGATGACCCGCTGCACAGCTGGCGCATCAGCCCGCTGGACTGGCAGCAGTCCAAGACCTACGACAAGTTCGTGCATTTTGGTGAACGCGTGCTGCGCCGCACCAGCCGCGACTACGCACCGTGGCATGTGATCGAGGGCGTCGACCCGCATTACCGTGGGCTGACCGTGGGCAAGATCCTGCTCGAAGGCCTGCAAAGCGCGTTGAAGCAGGCCAGGGTCAAGGCCAGTGGCATGAACCCGGCACCGCTGCCGTCGTCGGTGGACCAGATGAGCCTGCTCAACAGCCTCGACATGAGCCTGCGCCTGGACAAGGACGATTACGAAGAACAGTTGATTACCGAACAGGCGCGCTTTTCCGGCCTGATGCGCGACAAACGCATGCGCAGGCACGCGCTGGTCACCGTCTTTGAAGGCAACGACGCGGCGGGCAAGGGCGGGGCGATCCGCCGTGTGGCGGCCGCGCTGGACCCGCGCCAGTACCACATCGTGCCGATTGCCGCGCCCAGTGAAGACGAGCGTGCCCAGCCGTACCTGTGGCGGTTCTGGCAGAAGATCCCGGCGCGGGGCATGTTCACCGTGTTCGATCGCTCCTGGTACGGCCGCGTGCTGGTCGAGCGCATCGAAGGCTTCTGCACCCCGGCGGACTGGATGCGCGCCTATGGCGAGATCAATGATTTCGAAGAGCAATTGCGCGATGCCGGTGTGATCGTGGTCAAGTTCTGGCTGGCCATCGACAAGGACACTCAGTTGGAACGCTTCAAGGCCCGCGAGGAGATCCCGTTCAAGCGCTTCAAGATTACCGAAGACGACTGGCGCAACCGCGACAAGTGGGACGACTACCGCGCGGCGGTGGGCGACATGGTGGATCGCACCAGCACCGAGGTGGCGCCCTGGACCCTGGTGGAAGCCAACGACAAGCGCTGGGCGCGGGTCAAGGTATTGCGCACCATCAACCGGGCGCTGGAAGACGCATTCGAGAAGACCGACAAGCACGACAAGAAGAAAAAGAAATAGCCTGAGCCTGACTCGGTCCACCTGTGGGAGGGGGCTTGCCCCCGATGGCGGAGTGTCAGTAGATAGATCTTTAACTGACCCACCGCCATCGGGGGCAAGCCCCCTCCCACATTTGATTTGTGCACATTAGATAGACTGCGTTCGCCGAAACCGACAAGCACGACAAGAAGAAAAAGAAATAGCCTGGGCCTGACTCGGTCCACCTGTGGGAGGGGGCTTGCCCCCGATGGCGGAGTGTCAGTAGATAGATTTTTAACTGACCCACCGCCATCGGGGGCAAGCCCCCCTCCCACAGTTGATCTCTGCACATCAGGTAGACCTCACACAGGCCTCCATGCTTTTGCATCCATGCAGTGAATGATCATCGCGGGCAGCCGGGCCCGGCTCTATTCTCGATCCACAACCACAAGATCGAGGTAGCCCCATGCGTGAAGTAGTGATTGTCGACAGTGTGCGAACCGGCCTGGCCAAGTCCTTTCGCGGCAAGTTCAACCAGACGCGGCCCGATGACATGGCGGCCCATTGCGTCAACGCGCTGCTGGCCCGCACCGGCATCGACCCGGCCACGGTGGAGGACTGCATTGTCGGTGCCGGTTCCAACGAGGGTGCCCAGGGCTACAACATCGGGCGCAACGTGGCGGTGCTCTCGCAATTGGGCACCGGTACCGCAGGCATGACCCTCAACCGTTTCTGCTCGTCAGGCTTGCAGGCGATTGCCATTGCCGCCAACCAGATCGCGTCGGGTTGCAGCGACATCATTGTCGCCGGCGGCGTGGAGTCCATCAGCCTGACCCTGAAAAGCGTCAACACCGACCACCTGATCAACCCGCTGCTCAAGGAGCAGGTACCCGGCATTTATTTCCCCATGGGCCAGACCGCCGAAATCGTTGCGCGTCGCTATAACGTCAGCCGCGAGGATCAGGACTTGTACGCCCTGCAAAGCCAGCAGCGCACCGCGCAGGCGCAGGCGGATGGGTTGTTCAACGATGAAATCGTGCCGATGGCGGTCAAGTACAAGGTTGAAGACAAGAATACCGGTGAAGTGCAGGTGCTCGATGGCGTGGTCGACCGCGACGATTGCAACCGCCCCGACACCACCCTGGCCAGCCTCAGTGGCTTGAAGCCGGTGTTTGCCGAAGACGGTTCGGTGACGGCGGGTAATTCGTCACAGTTGTCCGACGGCGCCTCGATGACCCTGGTGATGAGCCTGGAAAAAGCCCTGGCGCTGGGGCTCAAGCCCAAGGCGTTCTTTCGCGGTTTTACCGTGGCCGGTTGTGAGCCGGACGAGATGGGCATCGGTCCGGTGTTCTCGGTGCCCAGGCTGCTCAAGGCCAAAGGCTTGCAGGTAGCGGATATCGACCTGTGGGAGCTCAACGAAGCGTTTGCCTCGCAGTGCCTGTATGCGCGTAACCGCCTGCACATCGACAACGCCAGATACAACGTCAACGGCGGTTCGATCTCCATCGGCCACCCGTTCGGCATGACCGGCTCGCGGCAGGTGGGGCACCTGGTGCGCGAGTTGCAGCGGCGCAACCTGCGTTACGGCATCGTCACCATGTGCGTGGGCGGTGGAATGGGCGCAACCGGGTTGTTTGAGGCCGTGCGTTAGGCCTTGCCTGGCGCTTGCAACACACGCTGACAGGGGGAGCTTTGCTCCCCCTTTTTTTGCATCTGCCGTTAAGGAATTCTCGGCTCGCCGGTCAAATAGTTAGTTGCAAAACCGCTGTGAAGTTTATTGTTTGAAAGTGCATGTAGCCTTATTCTTACAGTTCTATCCAGTGTTAAATAATTCTCATCTAACTTGGATGTAGTCCTATTCCTTCAGCTGTTTTTAAAGTTTTGGCAAAAGGCCATAATTTTCCTGCAAGCCTTGATGTACAAGGGCTACGTCATTAAGGGAAAGAGCTGGCTTACGACTTCAAGTGTGAAGTGGATACTTGCCCGGCGTTGAGTGTGATCCTGAAATGCAATACAAGAAGTTGGAAAAGCACTTCAGGAATTCCCCTCGACGCATAGGTCAAACGGCTCTTTCAATCAGCCCTGCGCCGATCGGTGGCAAGGCTCCTTAATGACACTTGTAAGTGGGAATCTGTAGATGAAAACCAAAATGAAAACTGTGCTGTTGTCTGTCGGTCTGCTGGCGGGTTCGATGTCGATGGCGCACGCGGCGGATGGAACGGTGACGTTTATCGGGTCGGTCCACTCGGGTGCCTGCTCAATCAAGCCTGACTCCGTCGACCAAACCGTTCGCCTGGGTGCGATTGCAAAGCATCAGTTGCAAGCGGGTGGCAAATCGGAAGCTCGACGCGTGCTGATCGAACTGGAAGGTTGCGACCTGGCCGGCCTCACTGACAACACCGTCACCACGACCTTCACCGGCGCGCCCTCCACGGTTGTGCCCGGTGCCATCGGTACGGTCGGCGGTGCAGGCAACCTGGGCATCATGATGACCCATGGCGGTGACCTGGTTAAGTTGGGTGTTCCCACCAACCCGCAAGTCATCAGCGTGGGTGACAACACGCTGGAGTTTGGAGCCTACGTACAAGGCGCCGCCACTGGGGACATCATTCCCGGCGACTTCAGCGCGGTCACCAATTTCACTTTGGCTTATCAGTAAGTTTCACCCCCGCCACCCGGTGTGGCGGGGGGACGCTGACGGGAGATCCAGGTGAACACATTCATACGTCTGGCTATCGCCTCTTCATTAACGACACTCATCAGCCCTTGTGCCGTCGCCGAGGCGACTGCGCAAGGCGATGGGGTCGTGCTGCTGGGAGGGGAAGTGGTTGATTCCGCCTGCGGGCTGGAGCTTGCCAGTATCGATCAAACCATCGAGATGCCGCCCGAGCCGGTGGGTCGGCTGTTGCGCAACACGCGGGGCGAAGACCATCCCTTTCAACTGCGTCTGGTCAATTGCTCGTTGAGCCGCCCGGACCCTTCGCGCCCAGGTGCAAGCCTGCCGGATTGGGAACACATGCGCGTGACGTTCGAAGGCCCCACCGACAGGGCAGGGCTCTCCTTCGCAGTGTCTGGCGACTCCCAGGGGGTGGCCTTGCACATCATCGACGCCGCCGGCCAGGAAAGCCTGCCGGGGCAACGCATGGCGCCGGTCCCGCTGGCCGAAGGCGACATGACACTCAACTACCGGTTTTTCCTGGTCGGCAACGGCTTGCCATTGGTGGTCGGGGCTCACAGTGCCGCAGTGCGGTTCAAGTTGGAATACTTTTGAACAGTGATGGACAGGCTTGCATGTTGAATACGTCGAAGATCAAAAAAACGCTGCGTCCCGGGCTGTTCGGCGGGTTGATGTCACTGGCAGGCACGGCGATGGGCGCTGGGGATATCGAGTTCAATACCGACGTTCTCGACCTGAGCGATCGCGCCAATATTGACTTGTCCCAATTTGCGCGCAGTGGATTCATTCTGCCGGGCACTTACTCGATGGCCGTGCACCTCAATGCCCAGCCTATTGCTGAGCAATCGGTGGCGTTCTATCCCCCCGATAACGACCCCAAGGGCAGCCAGGCCTGTTTGTCGAGCAGTCTGGTCGAACAACTGGGGCTGAAAGTGTCCGCAGCCGGCCAACGGCTGTGGTGGAAGGACGGCGAGTGCCTGGATATAACCAGCTTGCCCGGCATGGAGGTCAGGGGTGATTTGGCCACCTCTACCCTGAGCATCAACGTGCCCCAGGCCTACCTTGAATACAACGCTATCAATTGGGACCCGCCTTCCCGATGGGATGAAGGGGTACCGGGGCTGCTGGTGGACTACAGCCTGACGGCGCAGTCCAATTACCAGCGCAACGATGGCCGGCGGCAAAACCTCAGCGGCAATGGCACCGTGGGCGCCAATGCCGGTGCCTGGCGGCTCAGGGCGGATTGGCAGGGGCGCGTGGAGAAGGGCCGGCAGGAGGCCGCCGGCCCGCAAAAGCTGGAGTGGAGCCGCTACTACGCGTATCGCGCCATTCCGGCGTTGCAGGCGCGCCTGGTGGTGGGCGAGAACTATCTGTACTCGGACCTGTTCGACAGCTTCCGCTTTACCGGCGCCGCGCTCAACTCGGATCAAAGCCAACTGCCCCCCAACCTGCGCGGTTACGCGCCGGAAGTGGTCGGTGTGGCCAGGACCAACGCCAAAGTCATCGTCAGCCAGCAGGGCCGTGTGCTCTACGAAACCCTGGTTGCGGCGGGCCCCTTTCGCATTCAGGACCTTAATGATGCGGTGACCGGCAAGCTGGATGTGCGGGTGGAAGAACAGGACGGTTCGGTGCATACCTTCCAACTCAATACCGCCGGTGTGCCTTACCTGACGCGCCCGGGCCAGGTCCGTTACAAACTGGCAAGCGGGCGACCGTCCAACCTTCAGACGGGCTCCGATGGTGCCGTCTTCGGTACCGGAGAGTTTTCCTGGGGCGTGAGCAATGGCTGGTCGTTGTTCGGTGGCGGTATCACCGATAACAACTATCGGGCGTTATCCGTGGGCGCCGGGCGGGACTTGCTGGCGTTCGGCGCCGTCTCGCTGGATGTCACGCAGTCGCGCGCCAACGTATGGAACGAGACGCTCTCGGGTAAATCCTACCGCCTTCAATATTCGAAGAACTTCGAAGAGTACGACAGCCAGGTGACCTTCGCCGGCTACCGCTTTTCCGAGAAGAACTTCCTGAGCATGAGTGAGTACCTGGATGCCCGGCATTACGGGTTGAACGGCGAACTCGGCGGACGAGGGGATTATCGCGACCCCAACGAGGGCTGGAAGCCTATCGGCGGCAGCAAGGCGCTGTACACGGTGACGGTCAACAAGCAGTTTCGTGACCTGGGCGCCACCGTCTACGCCAGCTACAACAAGCAAACCTACTGGGACCGGCCGGACACGCATCGCTGGAACGTGTCGCTGTCGCGCTACTTCAATGTGGGCACGGTCAAGAACATGAGCCTGTCCCTGAACATGTACCGCACCCAGGAATATAACTACAAGGACAACGGCATGGCGCTGACGGTCAGCCTGCCGCTGGGGCGTACCGGCACGCTGTCGCTGGACGCCAATCGAGCCGCCGGCAAAAACGGCTTTACCTCGCGCTACAGCGATCGCCTCGATGAGCGCAACAGCTACCAGCTCAGTGCCAGCGACACCTCCGCCAGCGGATACCTGAGCCATATGGGCGACAACGTCGACCTCGATGTGAGCGCCAGCAGGCAGCAAGGCGGTTCCAGCAGCCTCGGCGTCTCCGCGCGCGGCGGTGCCACGCTCACGGCCCAGGGTGCGGCGCTCCATCGAACCACCAGTACAGGCGGCACCCGGCTGATGGTCGACACCGCCGGTGTGCCCGATGTGCCGGTGCGCGGTTATGGCGCGCCGACCCGCAGCAATGCCTTCGGCAAAGCGGTGATCTCGGACATCAGCAGCTATCAGCGCACTGCCGCCAGTGTCGATCTGGAGCGCTTGCCGAGCAATGTCGAAGCCACTCAATCCGTCACGCAATTGACCCTCACCGAAGGCGCGATCGGTTATCGCTCGCTGGATGTGATTGCCGGTGAAAAGGCCATGGCGGTGCTGCGCCTGGCGGATGGCAGTTCGCCGCCTTTCGGCGCGACGGTGCAGAACCTCAAGCAACAGGACACCGGCATCGTGAATGACGGCGGCGAGGTCTACCTGAGCGGCATTCAGGCCGGCGAGCAGATGACCGTCAGTTGGGGCGGGGACGCGCGGTGCCTGCTCACGCTGCCGGCCACTTTGCCTGCCGATGGTTTGACCGATGCCCTGCAACTGCGCTGCCAGCCGGTAGCCGCCGATCCATCCCTGCCCGAGCCCGCCGGGCTGTCCGGCACGCCTATCGATACGGAGAACACAGCCTCATGATGCCCACTACACGTCGCCTCTTCCCAGCCTTCGCGCTGTTGGCCCTGGCCTTGAGCCAGAACGCCAACGCTGCCGTGGGCCTGGACCGTACCCGTGTGATTTTCGACGGTGGCAAAGACGCCACCAGCGTGAATATCACCAACAACAATACCCAGTTGCCCTATCTGGCCCAGGGCTGGATCGAGGATGAAACCGGCAAGAAAATCACCTCGCCGTTGATTGTGCTGCCACCGGTCCAACGCCTGGAGCCGGGTAAACAAAGCCAGGTGAAGGTCCAGGCGTTGCCGGCGGCCAAGGCGCTGCCGCAGGATCGGGAGACGGTCTACTACTTCAACTTGAGGGAAATTCCACCGCGCAGCGACAAGTCCAACACCCTGCAGATCGCGCTGCAGACCCGCATCAAGTTGTTCTACCGCCCGCAAGCCATCGAGCCGAGCCAACAGGACTTGTCCAACCCGTGGCAGGAAAAACTGACCCTGACCCGTGAAGGCGATCAATACCGGGTGAATAACCCTACGCCGTATTACGTGACGCTGGTGGATGCGCGTGACAGCAAGGACGGCAAAACCGTGCCGGGTTTCGTGCCACTGATGGTTCCTCCCAAAGGCACTCTGGCCTTGGGCACCACCGCCAAGGCGTTGGGCACCAGCCCTTATCTGGCCTATGTGAATGACTACGGCGGTCGCCCGCTCCTGGCCTTCACCTGCACGGGGGACACTTGCACAGTGAACCGGCAGGCCGCGCCGGCGAATGAGTAATGGTGCGGGAGAACGTCATGACGTCGCAAAAAGTGAAAGTGCTGGGCGGCCTGTTATGGGCCTTGGCCATGGGCGCACAGGCCGCGGACGAGGAGGATGTCGAAGGCATGAGCGGCATGCTCAATGTGCTCGGGTCCATGCATGAGTCGCCGTGCAGCCTGGAAATGACCTCGCTGCATCAGACCGTCGATCTGGAGGCCGTGTCGACCAGCCAGTTGCAACGTCCCGGTGACCAGGCGACGCCCAAGGCGTTTCAACTGCGCTTCACCGACTGCCTGCGCACCGCCGGTCGTATACGCAATGAGCGTACGGGCAACCTGACCTGGAGCGCCTACCAACCGGTGCTGTCGGTCACGTTCGAGGCGCCGGCCGATGCCGACGATCCACGCCTGGTCAGAGTGCAGGGCATTACCGGCATGGGCCTGCAGTTGACCGATGCCCTCGGCCGCGACGTGCAGTTGGGCTCGAGGGGCCAGCCGCTGTTTTTGCCCGTGGGCCGCAATACCCAGACCTGGCATGTACGGCCCACGCGCACCGCTGCGCCGTTGACCAGCGGGGCATTCAGGGCGGTGGTGGATTTCAGGCTCACTTATGAGTAAGGGTGCAACGATGGCTAAATCAATCGGCTTGATCGCCACCGGCGTGTTGCTGGCGGTCAGCCAGGGCCTGCAGGCCGACACCAATTTGACCATTCGCGCGGTGATCATCGCGCCCCCGCCGTGCGTCATCAACGGTGGCAGCACGCTCGACGTACCGTTCGGCAATGACCTGCTGACGTCACGGGTCGATGGGGTCAATTACCGGCGAGGGGTACCGTATACCGTCACCTGCAATTCGCCTTTCAACAATGCGTTGAGCCTGGAGCTCAAGGGCACGGCGGCGGCGTTTGACAACCGCGCGCTCGCCACCCGCAAGGCGGACCTGGGCGTGCGGCTGTTCGTGAATGGCGCTGACTGGCCGCTCAATACCGCGGTGAATTTTACCTACCCCAATTTTCCCGTGGTGCAGGCGGTGCCGGTCAAACGTGCGGGCAGCCAGCTGACCGGCGGGGTCTTCGACGCGACTGCGACCCTGGTGGTCGATTACCAATGACGGTTACCGATAAAGAGAGGAACGACCCATGACAGCTTGGCAGCCGCGAGCGCTACTCGCCCTGTGTGCCATCGGCCTGTGCAGTGGCGCGTCGGCCAACTTGACGTTCAGCGGAACGCTGAACGAACCGCCTCCCTGCACGATCGATGCGGGCAACACCATCGAGATCGACTTTGGCGATGTCGGGGTAAAACGCGTCGATGGGGTGAGGTATCGCAGAGGGGTCGGTTACGTCATCAATTGCGGCGCCGACACCCTGCCGTGGGCATTGAAGCTGAGCGTCAACGGCACGCCCACGGCGTTCGACGGTTCAGCGGTGCAGACCAGCGTGCCGGCGCTGGGCATCCGGGTTTTTCAGAACAGCCTGCCATTTGCACTCAATACGCCCATGGACATCACCTTGTCGTCACCGCCGACCCTTGAGGTCGTGCCGGTGCAACAGCCCGGAGCAACGTTGCCTCCCGCCAGGTTCACGGCGGTGGCCACGTTGTTGGCCGAATACCAGTAGGAGCTTATTCGATGCGATATCAAAGGGTTCAACAGGCAGGCCTGGCCGTTCTGCTCGCCGTCGGCCTGACCCCCGTGGGGCAGGCGGCGGACAATCTGCGTTTCAAAGGCAATCTGGTTGAAGAGGCCTGCACCCTGCGCCCCGGCGACGAGGCCATCACGCTGGAACTCTGGGACCTCACCAGCAAGTACCTCTATATCAACACGCGCTCGGTGGGTAAGCGTTTCAAGCTGCACCTGGAAGACTGCGATACCACGATCGGCAACTCGGTGACCATCACCTTCGGCGGCACGGAGAACAGAGAGCTTCGCGGCTTGCTCGCGCTGGACGGTGGCAGCGGTGCCTCGGGCATTGGTGTCGGCATGGAAACCCTGAGCGACAAACCCTTGCCCTTGAATACCGTCAGCGACAAACAGGTGTTGAGCGACGGCAGCAATGCCATCGAACTCAAGGCGTACGTGCAGGGCGAGCCGACCGCCATCAAGGATCAAACCATCGGGCACGGTGCCTACACGGTGACCTCAACTTTTACGCTGGACTATCCATAGGCTTTGGCTGGGTAGAGCAGAGCAACGAGAAATTAAAATGAAACGACTTTATGGCGCTATGGTGCTTCTTGTCCTGCTGAGTGTGGCCACGACCGTACGAGCGGCTGATTGCCGCGTTAATGGCGGTGGGTGGCAATACGTTGGCGACGGTGGGATTCTCAACCTGCAGGTCCCTGTCACCGTCCGAGTAGGCTCGGACAGCACTCGCCTGATCCTTGAAGGTGCATGGTTGGAGTGCCGATTCACTCCTTCGCCTGCCCATCCTACACGCATAGACTTTTGGGGTACCTCTGCACAGGCCGGCCCCCCTTGGGTGCCCGGCCCGAAGTTTACCCGGCAGGGTACCGGCTTACGTATCAACGGCGCGTTTTATAACACCCCGGTGCCGTTCGATATTCGGATCGCGACCATGCCAAACAACGGTGGGGGGTATCCCATCAATATAGCCCCCTACATTTTGCTGCGTAACGATCCGAGCAACCCTATCGAGGTTCGGATAGGGGATATCCTGGGCGCGTTGAACCTCCAGCAGACCAATAATTACAGTTCGGGAAGTACACGGCTGGTGCTCACGTACACGGCCGCGAATAACTTCGGCATCTCTCCATCCACCTGCACGATCAATAACAACAATCCGATCAATATCGACTTCGGCCCAGTCAACCAGCGAGCCATCGGGACTGACCCGCTGACAACATCCATCGTCAGCAACCGCAGGCTCACATATTCCTGCCCGCAAGGCGGTATCAATACACCCATCACCATCACGTACAAAGGCAGCCGCACCGGGTTCGATTCGCGCCTGCTGCTGATGACCAATGCCGATGTGGGTACGGCCCTGGTGCGTAACGGGGCTGCCGTACCGGTCAACGGTTCGTTCCTGACCCGCATCACCAACAGCTCGGGCGCCGATGACGTGACGTTTTCCCTAGTACGTCGAGCCGGCTCGCTGCCGTCCGCCGGCGCCATCAGCGGCAGCGGGGTACTGGTGATGGGCGTGCCCTGAACACAGCGTGATACCCAAAGCGCACCGCATGCCCCTAGAATGCCGGTTCCACTTCCTCTGGCATCTGGGGCACTCATGCACATCTCTTCGGGCCGCTGGGTCTACGGTTTTCTCCTGACCCTGTTGACCGCGCTGCTCTGGGGCATTCTGCCGATCAAGCTCAAACAGGTACTGCAGGTGATGGACCCGATCACGGTGACCTGGTTTCGCCTGATCGTCGCGGGCAGTTGCCTGTTCATCTACCTGGCGTTCACGCGGCGCTTGCCCAGCCGCCGGGTACTTGGCCCCAGGGGTGGCTGGCTGGTGGCGATGGCCGTGTGCGGGCTGGTGGGCAACTACGTGTTGTATCTGGTGGGTTTGAAGATGCTGAGCCCCGGTACCGCGCAACTGGTGGTGCAGATGGGACCGATTTTCCTGATGATCGCCAGCGTGTTTGTGTTCAAGGAGCGTTTCAGCCTTGGGCAGGGCGTGGGGTTGGTGGTGTTGATCATCGGCTTCGGGCTGTTTTTCAACCAGCGCCTGGTGGAATTGCTGACATCGATGGGTACTTATACCGCCGGGGTGCTGACAGTGCTGCTGGCGACCACCATCTGGATGTTTTACGCCTTGGGTCAGAAGCAGTTGCTGACGGTGTGGAATTCGCTGCAGGTGATGATGGTGATCTACCTCTCATGTGCCGTATTGCTGACGCCCTGGGCGCACCCGTTGGAGGCGTTGCAACTGAGCCCGCTGCAAGGCTGGCTGCTGCTGGCGTGCTGCATGAATACTCTGGTGGCCTACGGTGCTTTTGCCGAGGCGCTGGCGCATTGGGAGGCGTCGCGGGTCAGTGCGACCCTGGCGCTGACGCCATTGGTGACCTTTGTAGCGGTGGCACTGGCGGCGTGGTTGTGGCCGGAGTTTGTGCAGGCCGAAGCGATCAACGCGTTGGGGTATTTTGGCGCGCTGGTGGTGGTGATGGGCTCGGCGATGGTGGCGCTGGCGCCGTCGCTGGTGGCGGGGCTCAAGGCTCGGCGTGCGCGGTTGGTCTAGGGGTATGGAGAGCCAACTGTGGGAGGGGGCTTGCCCCCGATGGCGGCCTCGGGGCTGGCCGGGATGCTGGATTGGGTTGAGTACCTATCCGTTTCTGCGGTAACGGCTGCTAATGGTTCCGCTTTTACAGCGGCTCACTTTTGAAAAGCGCAAAAGTTAGCAAAACGCTCTTGCCCCACCACTCGGCACCTCGCCTGCGTTCGGCCAGCGTGGTTTAACGGGGCGCCTAGGATCAAAAGCAGATCAAGATCAAGAGCGGCTCGCTTTGCATCGTGGTTAGCGCGTTGTGTCGATACCCATGACCATGCCCTCTGTAGGAGCGAGCTTGCTCGCGAAAAACGTCAACGATAACGCGTGTTTTCTGGATGAACGCGGTGTCTATGCGTTTTTCGCGAGCAAGCTCGCTCCTACAATGGGTGGTTCTCAGTGCCCGGCCTCCAGCATGTTTTCCGGGCGTACCCACTGGTCGAACTCTGCGTCGGTGAGGTAGCCCAGTTCCAGCGCCGCTTCCCGCAGGGTCAGCCCTTCGGCATAGGCTTTCTTGGCGATCTGTGCGGATTTGTCATAGCCGATATGCGGGTTGAGGGCGGTCACCAGCATCAGCCCCCGTTCCAGGTGTTCGGCCATCTGTTCGGCATCAGGCTCCAGGCCGGCGATGCAGTGTTCCTGGAAGTTGTTGCAGCCATCCGCCAGCAGGCGGATCGATTCCAGCAGGTTGTGGATGATCACCGGCTTGTACACGTTCAACTGCAAATGCCCCTGGCTGGCGGCGATGCCGATGGTCACGTCATTGCCGAGCACCTGGCAGGCCAGCATCGACAGGGCTTCGCACTGGGTCGGGTTGACCTTGCCGGGCATGATCGAACTGCCCGGTTCGTTGGCTGGCAATTTGACTTCTGCCAACCCCGCGCGCGGGCCGGAGCCGAGCAGGCGCAGGTCGTTGGCGAGCTTCATCAGGGCCACGGCGAGGGTTTTCAGCGCGCCGTGCAAGGTTACCAGCGGTTCATGGCCGGAGAGGGCGGCGAATTTGTTCGGCGCGGTGACGAACGGCAGTCCCGACAGCGCGGCCAGTTCGGCGGCAATCGCTTCGCCAAAGCCGTGGGGCGAATTGAGCCCGGTGCCCACGGCGGTACCGCCCTGGGCCAGCTCGCACACGGCGGGCAGGGCGCTGCGGATGGCGCGTTCGGCGTAGTCGAGTTGGGCGATGAACGCCGAGAGTTCCTGGCCGAAGGTGATCGGCGTGGCATCCATCATGTGGGTGCGGCCGGTCTTGACCAGCTTCATGTGCCGCGCCGCCAGCTCCGCCAGGCCGCCGGACAGCACGGTGATGGCCGGCAACAGCTGCTCGTGCACGGCCTTGACGGTGGCAATGCTCATGGCGGTGGGGAAGCAGTCGTTGGAACTCTGGGAACGGTTGACGTGGTCGTTGGGGTGCACCGGGCTCTTGCCGCCGCGGTTGCCGCCGGCCAGTTCATTGGCGCGGCCGGCGATCACTTCGTTGGCGTTCATGTTGCTCTGGGTGCCGCTGCCGGTTTGCCATACCACCAGGGGGAACTGGTCGTCGTGCTGGCCGTCGAGAATTTCGTCGGCGGCCTGTTCGATCAGGCGGGCGATATCGGCCGGCAGGTCGCCGTTGCGGTCGTTGACCCGGGCGGCAGCCTTCTTGATCAACGCCAGGGCATGCAGCACCGCCAGCGGCATGCGCTGCTCGCCGATGGCAAAATTCACCAGCGAACGTTGGGTCTGGGCGCCCCAGTAAGCGTCATCCGGGACGTGGACTTCTCCCAGGCTGTCGGTTTCGATACGGCTCATCGGGCACACTCCTTCAGGTTCGTTTGCGCAGTTTAGGCTGTGATTGGCCAAGGGGGTTCCCTAAAAGACGTTTCATCGATCAAACCACACCTGACGCGGCCCGGGGTTGAGCCGCGAGGTTTTTTAGGCGCAGAATGGGCGCCCTTGGGGTCTTACCTCGCCAGCTAGAAAAGGAAACTCGATGACTCGTCTTCGTGCCATCTGTACCGCGGTTGCTCTGGTTTGCGCCAGCGGCCAGGTTTTTGCCGATACCGCCAGCCACAACGCCAGTGCCGAAGCCTTCCTTACCCTGGCCCACGCTGACAAGCTGGGTACCCCGGTGTACATGCAAGTGCAACAAATGTTCGCCCAGCGTTTCGAGCAGACCAAGGCGCCTGCCGCCAAACAGTCCGTACTCGACAGCTACCAGGCCAAGGCCAACGCCGCCCTGGACCAGGCCATCGGCTGGCCGAAGCTGAAACCGGACATGGTCAAGCTCTACACCACCAACTTCAGCGAATCGGAGCTCAAGGACCTGGTGGCGTTCTACCAGTCGCCTCTGGGCAAGAAAGTCCTGGAAAAAATGCCGCAGCTGACCCAGCAATCGGCCCAGATGACCCAGGCCAAGCTGGAAAGCGCAGTACCGGTGGTGAACAAGCTGTTGGAAGACATGACCAACGAGCTGGCGCCAAAAGCCGCCGCACCGGCCAAGAAGAAGTAAGCAGCAATGACTATGCAACAGCGTATCGAAACGGCGCTTGCCGCCCTGACCCCGGATCACTTGAGTGTGCTGGACGAGAGCCACATGCACAGCCGTGGGTTGCAGACCCACTTCAAGGCCGTGCTGGTCAGCCAGCAGTTCGAGGGGCTTAATCGCGTCAAGCGCCACCAGAAGGTCTATGCCACCCTGGGTGACCTGATGAGCGAGTTTCATGCGCTGGCGCTGCATACCTACACGCCTGAGGAATGGGCGAAGGTCGACGCGGCACCGGCTTCGCCGACCTGCGCCGGCGGGCATTGAGCGCAGCCTCGACCCGCGCGAGCGGGTCGGGGCGATGCCAGTACCCGGACACACAAAACATCCTCCAGCACCACCTCGCTACCCCCCGTATCCCTAGGCTTTCAGGACTACTTATCCAGCAATAAGGTCTTGAGGTCATGTCTTATTCCATCCATCGACACACACCGTCCCTGGCGGCCATCGACCCGCGCGGGTTGATCGTGCGCAACATTGATTACCACCGCGCCAGCGCGGAGGATCAAGCGCAGGTGCGCATTCATCGTCAGGTCTTTGGCAGTACCGGCCTGATGATTGAACAATGGGATCCCCGCCTGTTGCAGTTGTCGCATTCACAACCTGGCACTGCGCCCAATCAACGCACGGTTTACAGCCTTGGCGGGCACGCGTTGCGCACCGACAGCGTGGATGCCGGCTGGCGGCTGACGTTGATCGGGCAAGCCGGGCAGTTGCTGGAAGAATGGGATGGACGGGGCGCTCACCAGGCTCATCACTACGATCGATATCTGCGGCCGGTTGCCGTCTTCGAGCAGGCGGCCAGTGACGGGCAAGCGCTGTGCGTCGAGCGTCTTGCCTATGCGTCATCTTCCAGTGAAGAGGCGTCACGCAACCGCTGTGGACGGGTGGTTCGCCACGATGACGGCGGCGGCTCGCTGTTCCACGAGGCCTATGGGCTGCACGCGGAGGTCACGCAGCAGGCCCGACGTTTTCGACAGGCGGGCGCTGCGCTGGATTGGCCGCAGCCCGATGCACAGCGCGAGGCCCGCCTGGAGGCCGACAGGTTCCAGACCACCATTGGGTTCAATGCGCTGGGTGAGCGCCTGCATCACATGGACGCCAAGGGCAATCGCTTTGACTACACCTACGGCATTGACGGCCAACCGGCGAGTATCTTTGTAACGCCCAGGGCCGGCGTGCGTACGCAGGTGTTGGGCCAGCGCCATTACAACGCAGCGGGCCAGGTGCTCAGCGAACGCGCCGGCAACGGCGTGGTGCGCGCCATGCAATACCGTGAGTTCGATGGGCGCCTGCGGCAAATGACGGCCCGTTTGCACGCAGGCGCAGCGCTGCAAGACCTGCGCTATGAGTATGACAACGTGGGCAACGTGGTGCGCATCGACGACCTTGCCCAGCCGACGCAATGGTCCAGCAACACGCGCATCAGTTCGGCCAGCCTCTACGCGTACGACACGTTATCGCAACTGATCACGGCCACCGGCCGCGAGACCGCCGGCAACACGGGCGGCCCGGCGTTACCGGCAACGGTGGCGTTTGGCTCGACTGACGACAGCGTATGGCGTCGCTACACCCAGCGGTTGCGCTATGACGCCGCCGGCAATTTGCTCGAGTTGCAGCACGTGCCCAGCAGCGGCACAGGCTTCACGCGGCAGATGAGCGTGGCCGCGGGCAGCAATCATTTTCTGCCGCAGGCCGATGGCAAGACCGCACCGGGGTTGGGGCAGGGCTTTGACCGTAATGGCAACCTGCAAGTGTTGGCAGGCGAGCAGAAGATGCACTGGGATGTGCGCAATCAACTGGTGCGCCTGACGCAGGTGCGGCGCGAGGGGGGCAATCACGATCAAGAGCACTACGCCTACGATGCCACGGGCCAGCGCATTCTCAAGCGCCGGGTCTCCCAGGCCCGTGGCGTGATGCATACCGCCGAGGTGCGCTACCTGCCGGGACTGGAAATCCGCCATGACAGCGCAACGGGTGAGCAACTGAATGTTCTCAACCTCGATGCCGGTACGACCACCGTCCGCGTCCTGCTGTGGGATCGCCACCCTTCGGGAGTGGGTCAGGCCACGCAGATCCGTTATGGCTTGTCGGACCACTTGGGCAGCAATTGCCTGGAACTGGGCGAGCAGGCGCAATTGCTCAGTCAGGAAAGTTATTACCCCTACGGCGGGACTGCGTGGCGGGCGGCGAGAAATGCCAGCGAGGCGAGCTACAGCTTCATCCGTTATTCGGGTAAGGAGCGCGATGCCAGCGGGCTGTCCTACTACGGCTTCAGGTATTACGCAGCGTGGTTAGGCCGTTGGATCAGCCCTGATCCGATCGGCGATGCCGATGGCTTGAATCTGTACGCGATGGTCGGCGGTAACCCGGTCACCCACGTCGACGCGCAAGGGCTGGTCGGCGCATCGGCGTTGGAGGCACCCCAGGATAAACAAATACGCAGGCTCTCCTTCAGTCGCAGGCTCGCGACGATGGGGCGGATTATCCGCCCGAGGATACAGGCCGCGTCGTCGGCCGCGATTCGCGATGGTTTATCCACCTATATCGCCAATGTCATCGCGACGGGCGTTGATCTGGCGGTATTCGGCAACCTTGAGCCCACGCCGCAGCGCAATCAGATTGTGCGCTATACCGTCGCGTCGCTGGATGCCCTGACCACGATGCATATGAGCACCGGTGTCGTCGGTAACTGGACCCGTCTTGCACCACAGATCGGGGTTATTTCGGCAGCTGTGGCGGGTATTGGTTACGCCTATCACGCTGACACGCCGAGCGCTCAAACCGGGGAACGCTGGGACCCCGTGGCGGTGCAGCGATTGAGCGGGCACATCCGCTCGCTCTCCAGGGAACTGGTGCAGCAGATCATGCGTGGGCACGGCACCGGCGCCTCCTGGGGCAGCACACCGCTGCGGGCCAGGGTCGGCCGAACCGCCGGCGCGACGGCGGCATACGCCGTTGCAACGATCGCCAACGCCGTCTACGGCGGGGAAGTGCCTGCGCTGATGCAACCCAATGTGTCACCCGCGATTGAAGCCTACGATGCAGCGATGGGAACGCTTACGCGCAGTGGTCATCCCACGACGGTCCACGATCACCATGGGCTGACCGTGCAGACACCGGACCCTGTTGGGTTGATGCACGGCGGGCTGAGCAGAATGTTCAATCAGGTATGGACGTATTGGGCGGCAACCGGGGTCGAGGCATTGGCCGTGGCGCTGACGGGCCTGCCCC
The DNA here is from genome assembly GCF_900004785.1 of Pseudomonas sp. 28 E 9. NCBI lineage: Bacteria > Pseudomonadati > Pseudomonadota > Gammaproteobacteria > Pseudomonadales > Pseudomonadaceae > Pseudomonas > Pseudomonas sp. 28 E 9. The sequence continues at coordinate 116,184 of NZ_CVTK01000046.1, forward strand.
AGGCCGCGCAAAGCCGTACCACGCGAACGATTGTGATGGTTGCGCGCGGCGTGATTGCATCATTGACCGAATGGCGCGGCTTTGTCGTGGCGTTTGCCCGGCGCGGGTACACACACCTGGCGTCGAACTGGCGCGCCGCCCCGCGATCCTGACGGGCGCGCCATCAGGCAGACGATCGTTCCCATGCTCTGCGTGGGAACGATCAGTGAACGATCAGTCAGTTCAGCTCTTCATAGGTGTCGTTTTCGTCCTCATTGACGGTGTACCAGGCCCAATAGGTGGTACGCCGCATGAACCCTCCTGCCGTCAGTGTCCGGGTCGGGCGTCCCAGGGGGTCGTACCATTGCCGGTCGCTGTGGCCCAGTTCGCGCATGGCGTGATCATTGACATAGGCGTGGCTGTTGGTGAAGTAGGCGCGGTAGACCCGTATGACCAGGCCCTTGTTGTTGTATTCGACACGCTCGCTGACGCGCCAGCGGGGGTCGGCCTGCACGTTGCGCAACTGTTTCTTCACGGTGCCGGCGGCATCCGGCAGGTCGTCGACCAACAGGTTGCCCTTGGCGTCGACCGCGTGGGCCGGGCCCGGTTCGGTCTTCTGCCGGGTCTGCAACGAACGACCGAAGCCATCCCAGCAGGTCAGGGTCATGCGAATCTGGCGTTCGGCATCGCCGGGGTAACGGTCGGCTTGCAACATGAGCCCATGGACCGGCGTGCGGCTGGCCTTGTCGATCAACGCCTTGAGTTGTTTTTCGCTGTCGCCGAGGGTGTGACGAGCAGCACTCAGGCGCGCCCGCGCGCCCATGCGGATATGCCCGCCGGGGAGCAGGTACGCCTTGCTGATCCACTCGGGCTTGACCAGGGCCAGGTCGATACTGCCCATCCAACTGAACGGGGCGTAGCAGTGCGCGCTGGCCATGTCCTGCAACACGCTGTGCGCCTGTTCGATGGCCGACCCGGGCGTGACATCATGGCGCGGGCGGTCGCTTTGCAGGTCGGCGAAGCCCACCCGGAGGTTCTGTTCATGGCCGTGGAAACTGCTGGCGAGCAACTGCCCGAAACCGTCATAACGCGCTTCTTGAACAGTGCCATTGGGGTCGACGATTTTTGTCGGCAGCAGCAATTGATAGTCGTATTCGGCGGTGGTCACACAGCCGTCGGGTGTTTTTACCAGCAGGGTCTGCAGTGAGTAGGGGTCATACTGGAGTGTCGTTTCGCCGTGAGCCTCGGTGGCCCGCAGCGCCCTCAACCGACAAAACCGGCTGGGCTTGTCATAGCGGGGAAAGTGGCGGCGTATCGACCACAGGCGGGTTTGCGCGGGCGCCACCTCGCCATCGAACAGGAAAAACATCGCCATGGTGTGATAGCCACTGTCGGTGAGCTTTTGCACCAGGTCCACCCTGGGTTGGTTGGGCATGCTCGGAATGTCGTTGTAGACGCTCAGGGCCTGGTCATCCAGCTCGGCGGTTTCCAGGTAGTCAGGCAATGCCTGGGCCGTGGCGACGCCGGGTTCCAGGGTTTTGCCGAAACCACCGGCCTGCCGGTAGTGCTGGCGCGACAAGCCGCTCAGCGTTCGCCCGGCGCCTGCCGCCAACGGCCCGTCGCGGGTGTCGATGAACACCTCATAGGCGATACGCGCTGGGTCCAGACCGCCAGGCGCCGGCGCCTTGCCGAGCACCAGGGCGTTATGTCGTTGGCGGTAGGGCAAGGCCAGGCGCCACTGCTGTGTGTGGTCCAGATGAATCGGCTCAGCCAGGGTTTCGCTCAGGTAATAGGACTGTTGCGCGTCGTCATGGGTATCGCGCCACCAGCGCTGCTGGTGCTCATCCACCAGCACGGCGGGCGGCGGGCTGGCGGCGGTGGTGCGGCGGGCGTAATGCAGGGTCACGCCATGCACCAGGCAACCATAGGCATCCCAGCGCAGGTTGATCTGGTGCTGGCAGACCGGATCGTCCGCCACGCCTTCATATTGATAGCTGACCGACTCCAGGGCCAATGGCAGCAACCGCGCGTAGGGCGTATGGGCGCTGGGCGGCGCCAGTTCGCGCACCAGGTAGCGCTGGTGTTTGATGGAATAGGGCACTGCATCGTGCGCCCCGCCCGCCGCCATCACCTCGACCCGCAGCACCACGCCACTGAGTGCGCGGGCCGCCTCGCGTGCCAGCGCCGGCGCAGGATCGCCGACTACATCGTCATGATGATCCAGCGGCCGTGCCTGGGCCGTTCCCCTGTAGCGGCTGACCAGCGTGCGGCCGAGGGGCTTGGCGTGTGGGTCGTGCGTGCTGCGGCCGAGGCAGGGCATGTCAAGGGATCGTCCGGTATGGAACCAGGTCTTGCTGAGCAAGGGTGCGCTGGAACCCGGCGTCAGGGGGGCGTCCTTGGGGTTGTCGGTGTCGGTTTGCAGCAACAGCCCGAAGCCACGGAACTCGCGGTCCACACGGTCGTAATACGCCTGGCGGTAGCTCATGCGGCGGGTCAACTGGTTGCCGGTAATTTCATCGCGCTGGGTGTGTTGGCTGGCCAGCAGCAGCGCAAAGGGTAACTGGCTGATCGCGGGTTGGCCCTGGGCCTGCAGCTCGCGTTTTTCGTCCAGCCACTCCTGGGCACTGCTGCGATATTTGATCGACGCCTGGGCGCCCATGTTGTTGTCGGTGCGCGTGAGCAGCCAGGGCTTGTGGTTGAAAAAGTCGTAGCGCCAATGAACCGCGGTCTGATGGACAGCCGTCAGGATCAGGCTCGGACAGCCCAGGCCGAGCACATCGACGACGCTGACCTGGCAGTGATCGTCGTACTGCACGCCCTTTGGCCACGGGACTTTGATCGCCTGTGTCTCGAAACCGTTGCCGCCCTTGTTGAGGAAAATATTCAGGTGAGTGGCGCTCAGGTACAACAAGTCTGCCGCGCCGCCGCCGTTGAGGTCGACGAGCAGTACATGCGCCGCGTTGAACGTCTGATACCGCAACGGCAATGTGGCCAATACAAACCCCTGGCCAAAACGGCCGCGCCCCAGGTTCGGCCAGCATTTGACTTCGTTGTGGCGGATTCGCACCAGATGCTGTTGACCCGTGGCGAGTACATCGCTGAACGCCACCACTTCGTTGGGCGAGGTGGAAATGACCGGCAAACTATCGTCAGGCCTGTGGGCCACTTCGGTGGGCGGGGCGAAGCCGGAAGGACGGCGATTTTCATACAGGCGCACGCTGCGCGGGCCGATCATCGCAAAGTCGTGACGGCCTGCCCCCATCAGGTCGGCGAGCATGCCCTGGGCGTGGAAGAACTCCGAAGGGAAGGCATCGAACGGCGTATAGGCTGACCAGTTGCGCTGCTCGTCCAGGCTGAAAAAACCATGCATTCCGGGCCCCGCCACCAGCCAGTCCAGACGCCCATCGCCATCCACATCGGCCAGCGCCTGGTGCACGGGCCGGGTGCTGTCGGCGACCGGCACGCGGGTCAACTCCAGGGCCGCGCCGTAGCTCACCTCGTCGCCGGTGCGTGGCTGCGGCGGTCTCAGCGGCTCATGGTAATACCAGCTTTTGTCTACGTGATACAACACACCGGGCAAGCCTTCGCCATACAGGTCCACCAGTTGATAACGCGCGCCGTCATGCAGCCTGGGCAATGCACTGAATGCCTGGTAGCGGCTCGGATCGACCTTGAGCTGGCTCGTCTGGTAAGCGCACTCCAGCGGCGGGCGGCTCACGCAATTGCCCGCGCTGTCGTAGGCCTGCTCATGGACCGCGCTCAGCAGGCTGACATGGCTGGAGGTGCGGTATTCCAGGAGCAGGCGCTTGACCAGCACCGGGTCGGCGCCCATTCGCGCTTCTTTGGGGAAGTGGTGAAACATCAGGATCTGGCTGCAACGGCGCAGGGTGCGTAACTCAAATCCGTAGGCAAAATCCGAGCAAGGGTCGGGTCGTACCGGCCAGTCGCGGATTTTGCGATACGTCGGCCGCTGATCCAGTTCGAGGGCGCGTTCGCCGTAATCGAACAGCAATTGAAAGTGCCAGCCCATGTCCGGTTTATCGTCGGTCTGCCAGAGGTAAAGCTGCTCCTGCTCCCTGGCGCTGAAGTTGGCATAGCAGACACTTTCCAGGTAATGCCGGGCACGGCAGTCCCTGGGGTAGCGCGTGGTGTCGGTTTCTTTGACGTAGTGATAATAAATGTGCTCGCCGTGGGCATTCAGGCTTTCCTGCAACAACCATTGCGCCACATGGTGCGCCTGGTCCGGATCGGCAATCCGGGCCAGCGGGGTTTTTCCGTAAAAGTGCTGGCTGCCATCGGCACCGCGCAGCAACCAGAAGCCCGCCGTGTCGTCTGCCGATTGCCAGTGTTCGATAAGGTCCAGGCGGGTCTCGACCCTGGGGAAGTGGCGGGTAACCGTATACGCGCGCGGCAGTGGCAAGCCATTGAAGGATGCAAGGGTGCTGCTGATGATCGCCCCCTCGGCGTCGCGTTCCGGCAGCCAGATTTGCCCGTCGGGACCCACCCATGCATCGTCCACCGTGTACCCCGGCACGCCATGGGCGGTGCGTCGGCTGACGGCGCCCAGGTGCACGCCCCAGCCCAGGCCGAAGGGGCCGTTACCGGCGCCGCTCTGGTAGGTCAGCGACAGGGCTGGCGTATAGCCGCGCGCGGCCGAGATCGGCAACCCAATCTCAAGGCTTGCCGTACCACTGGAACCGATATCGCCCCAGCCCTTGCCGGTGCCCTGGATAGCGGCACCGCCCTTGGGCATTGCGGGGGTATTGACCTGCAGGTTGTGAGTATCGTCGCTCATGCCTGGCCCCCGCCGGCAGCGGCCACCCTGGCGGTGTAGCGCAGGTGAATGACAATATCGTTGATCGATTCCAGCACGGCTTTCTGCCGGTCCGGGTTGGGAAAGTCCAGGGTCCAGTCGGAAATGGCCCCGGTGTATTCGAACGGCAAGTAACGCTCGTTGCTGTCGAACGTGAGCGTGAACAGGCCGTTGTCGTCCAGCCCGGTGGAAAGGGCGATTTGCTGATGGGCACGCATGTCCGTGCGCAGCTCGCCTGTGGGCAGTTCGATGTCGTTGCGGGTCTGGGTCAGTATCGCCTTGATGTCTTCATAGGGGCCCAGCGTCGCGGGCAACGATACGCTGATGCCTTTGATCCGGCGCAGGATGTGCCGGGGGTAATCCTCCTCAAACAGGGCTGCGGGCAATTTGAAGCAGAGCCTGCCTTTGCTGACCAGTTGCAGTTTGAGACGCGTCCATTTGTCCTCAGGACCGGAGGGCGGCGTCTGGAAGGTGCCGGTTGCGGGGGAGGTGACCTCGCACTCGTTTACGCGGTGACGCAGTGAAATGGTTTTGACGATCTCCAGGTCCCGCACGTTGTGGTTCAAATAGGCCGAATTCATGTTCAACAACGACAGCTTCAGCGCTTCGCCCGCCAGATAGCCACGGTAGTTGTTGTTCCAGGCGCCGGGCTGGATAAACGTGCGCTCATGGTCCGCTATCTCGTACTGCCAGCACGCCTGGGCGGTGCGGCACAGGGAGAGGCCAAGGTCATAGACTTGATAGTAGAACTTGCTCAACTGGGCATTGAGCCAGTCATACAGCTGTGCCTTGGAAAAGCGCCTGGCCAGCAATTGATAGGTCGACCAGGCCTGGGCCAGGGAGGTCTCGGCCAGACGCAATTGCAGGCGCGTGGCTTTTTCCTGCTCGGCATAGGCTTGTAGTTGGGCATCGACCTGGGCCAGTTCGAGTCGGGCCTGATCCCGGGCATGGGCCCACTCCTGCGCCCGGCGGTTGAATTGCTCGGAGCGATCCAGGTCTGCGGCGTCGCCACGCAGCGCGGTGGCAACGCCCTGGGCCAGGGCTTGGGCGGCATAGAACGGCCCTTCCCAGCGCGAGCCGCCGACACTGGTGCCGAAGATATTCGGCGCCACCATCGCGATGCCGGCCCCTACGGCGGCGGCCGAAGCAGCGGTGTCGAACCCGTTGCTGAGCAGGTAGAGCCAGCCGGCGTGGGACTCCCCGGCGCTGATGCCTTCGGTGAGCTGGTGTGCGTAGTAATGCATCCGCGACTCGATCATGCGGCGACTGGCGTCGAGTGCCTCCCGGTTCTTCCCGTCGATCTGCAACGCCTGGGTCTGCTGGGTCACGACGATGTTGGCCAGGTCCCACGCTTGTTGTTGCTGCAACTCCAGATATTCGGCCTGTTCCTTGCGTTCAATCAGGCTCAGCACCGTATTGCCGAGTTGGATCACCGCTTCGGTGGCCGTGAGTGCGTGGCCCAACATGACCTGGAAGCGATAATGGCCGACCTGCGCGTCCATGAACGGCGCTGCCGCGCTTTCGCTGAAAGCCCCTTTGCCCTGGCTGGCCAATAACTTGAGAGGCGACAGCGGTGCCGCGTAGAGCGCCAGGCGCAAGGGTTTGCCGGTGATGTCAAGATTGTGCCGCAGGTTATGCAGACGACTTTCGAGCTTGTCCCAGCGCGCCACCAGCTCGGTGTTGAAAGGCAGGCACAGGTTGTCGGTGTCTGTCAGCGAAGCCGGTGCATCGCCTTCGATCGACAGGTTGATGTCGACGGTGGGGTGGGTTTGCTCAAGTTTTTTCAGGGCTTGAGAACCCTCCGTTGCCAACGTGGCAAGGGTGATTTGCGCCCAGGGTTCAGCGGTGGTGACCCTGGGGCGTGGGCCAAGGAAATGGTGGGCTCGGGTGTACCAGAGCTTGGCTTGGGTCAGGCTGTCCGGGGTGAGCTGGCGATAGTCGGCATCGCCGCGATTGATCAGGATGTCCAGGTAAAACAGGTAGATCGCCTTGCGAAAATACACGGGGGCGCGTGTCGCCAGTTCGTGGGGATCGTGGCTGGTGTGACCGGGCAGGCGTTCTTCACGGGCGAGTTCGCGCAATCCCCAAAAGGCGGGCCGGTCGCTGGAGGCATCGGCTGCTCGCCCCGGATCGAACAGGTAGCTGATCCAGGCCTGCGCTTCGACATACTGCTGCTCCTGATTCAGGCGATGGGCGATCAGCCAGGGCACGTACAGGAACAGCTCCCAGAAGTACTTGCCGTTGGCCCCCCGGAAGTCAATGCCTTGCGCTTTACCCTCGGGTGTGAGCGGAGGTTCTTGCCAGGTTTCCGGCGTTAACGAGAATAGGTGTTCAAGGCTGACATTTGCCGCCTGCACCAGCTTTGCGGCAAAGCAGGTATTCATGCGCAGGGTGGCGGGCAGGCCGGCGGGCAGGCTTGCCCCGCTATTGGAGAAGTCGATGAATTCAGCGGTGCCGATTCTGTCCGACTCAAGCCTCCTGATCGTCGGCGCCAGTTGCGGGTTGAGCATGGGCTCAGAAGCCGATGCTGTCAGTTTCAGGACCGCCGTATTCAACGCATAGCCGAGGATTTTCGTGCCGTCTTTCTCGGGCTCAAGGGTGACCACGCCATGGATCAGGGTGAGGCCGGAGGTCATCTGCTCCTGAGTCACCGGAATGCGCGTCGTGACCCGATGCCCGGCCGGTAATTCGGCACTCGATCCGGTGAGGCTTTCGTGCGCCGTGTCCTGGAAGTTGATGATGCGATGAGAGTTGGCGTTGATGGTCTCGGTAAAGGGGTAGTCTTTGAAGTTCGCACTCATGATGACGTGTTTAAAGGCGCGCAAGTGGGGCGTGGTCACTTTTGCCTTTTTGGTCAGCAAAACATTCTGTGAATGCAGCTTGTTGATTTTATTCTCGGGCTCGGAAAAAGCGCCGTAACGGTTAAGGGTGAAATGGAAGAGTTTGTTTGTGTATAAATTGACGAAGGCGTTTTTTTCGATGAAATGATTTTCCAACAAAAGGGTGTCTGGTTCTTTTGCGGTTGTTACAGGGGCAAACAGTGCGCTGTCAGCATGATGTACAGCATTGGGGAACTCTTCCTGCGTGATCGGATTTCTGAAATACAGGGCGTAAAAGTCGGTTTTAAACTCTGTCGAGACACCGGTGATGGTCGAGCCCTTGCTCAGTTTAAGCTGAGTCTTCGTCGGGTCATCCAGCGCATCGTGGGTAACCAGCGTGATGGTCGCACCCTGCGGTTTGGTTAATGTAACGGTGTACGGCTGCTGGAAGCGGTCACTGAGCGTCGAAGAGAACACGAGTTCATGGGTGTTTGAATCAAAAAAAACCTGAGTGCTGTCGGTGTCTTTTATTTTTGCCTGGTTGCTTTCATGGTTCCAATGCGCCTTGTCCTGGAAAATCTTCTGCGATGCTATGGAAATAGTGTAGTCGGGCGTCGGCGTTATCTTGAACTGCAAGTTGCCCTGGTTCTTGTGCGCAAAGAGCGCGAGAAAGTGTCGGGCGCTGTCAGGCAGCAGTTCGCTGTAATACCCGTTGGGACTGTGCGTCTGGCCCCTGAGTATGGCCTGCACTTTGGTCTTCTGGGACGGATCGAAGGGTTCCAGCAGTCGGTTTATTTCTTCGTCCACGTCTGAGTCGGGCAGCACGCTGTAGCGCTCGGGGCTACCGCCATCGGCGACGGTGGTGATGTTGAAAGACTGGTCGATATGCACGGCCTGGAAGAATTTGCCGATGAAATTATCCTGCTGTTTGGGATCTTTGCGGCTGGTGGCGAGGACACTTAAAAAAAGCGCAGGGGTGCTGTTGTCATCGACGATCGCCACCGTTTGCGTAATGCTTTTGAGGAGCTCGGAGGTCGAGGCGTTGACGTCTTCGGTCGCGCAGTATTTCTCAATGCACGCCTGGGGCGCGCTCCAACTGCCATCGTGTTTTTCATACGAGAAATTGAGCCGGAATTGGACGTAGTGGGTATTGATCCAATCGGCCAGAAGTTCCTTTTTCTCTGAATCCCATCGCGCCGGCTTGAATGAACTGCTTGGGGTGGGTTTGATGCACTCGGCCCAGATGAAAAATAGTCGGCTATTGAAATACACCGGTCGGATGCTTTGCTCGGCGGTAGCGTCGGAGACCGACAGGTTGATTTTTTTCCAGTCCGACCAGGCGTCCTGCAACAGCACCGCGCCGGCGCGCCTGGACAGGTCCAGGGAGCGCCAGTAATAGGTGTTCCCGGAGCTCGATTTGCCGATGAAGTAATAAGTGCCGCGATGCAGGTTGCTCAAGTCTGCGTCGATATAGCCGTTGATCGTGCGTATGTTGGCGGTTTCCTCAAACCTGGCCAGGTAACTCTGCACCGCCGTGACGACGGCGTCGGCTTGAATTCGGTATTGGCTGAGATCGTTTTCCAACTGTTGAAAACTGTCGGTCTTGTCACGCCGTAACGTCGGGTCCAGATAGTTGGCCGGGTGGTAGCGCAATTGCTGGCTGGCATTCCAGAGCGGGTAGCTGTGCAATTGTTCGCGCCAGGCCTTGCTCTGTTGCGCGGTCATACCCTGATGTTCATAACCCGGCTCAAGGCCCAGTTGAATACGGGTGATGTATTGCTGCAGGCTGGAAACGGCACAGGCGACCGGGCTGGTCGGCACGGCCTGGCTGACTTGCACGTCGAGTAACCAATACGCGTAAAGGTCATCGGCCGTGTTGATTCTGGCTTTGAGGGAGCGAGGTACTTTATGGGTGAGGTAGTACGCGAGCATGGCGTCGCGCAGGCTTTCATTAAGCTGGTGGTCAAGCGAATGCGACATGATCAGTCCTTGAGCAGGTCAAAAGGGGACAGGGTGTCAACGGCAGAGGCATGCGTACTGGTGAGCGCCTCGCCGACGGCCTTCCATTGAGCGAACGTCGAGTCGGTTTTAAGTTGGCTGGCGGCAATCAGCTGCGTGGCGGACAGTCCGGTGGCGCTGCTGGCGTGGCGGCAGCGCAGCAGCCAGTCCAGGCGATCCATTGAGGTAATGCGGGGCGGGCTCAGCTGGCCGCTGAAAACGCCTATTTCGCTGGCACTCCAGCCACAGAGTCGGGCCAGATGCTCGTTGGTTTCGTCACTGGTGTTCAGTGCCGTGCTACCGGGCGGTGTATTGGCCAGTCTGAAGTAATCGAGAATCTGTCCTTCGGTCAGGCCGAAGCGGTCGATGCAATGGTTGAACTGCTGCATGAGGTAGAGGGTGTGCGGCGTCAGTTCCAGTAACGAGGACGGTTGATGATCGCTGTCCAGCCAGTGCGGGTTTATCAGGAATTGATCCAGCGCCTGGCGGCTGATCGGCCATTGCAGAACGTCAACGGCGTGAGGGAGCAGCAAGATCAGATAGCCGAGGGTTTGCAGCGGTGGGGCATCGGGTGCGTACAAGCGCAGGAAATGGCCATGATGGTCATATTTCTGATGCCCGTTGGCGTTGCCTGGCAGTTGGGGGACGGCGTGGATGATATCTTTGAGGCGCCCGTACAGCGCCCAGAATTCGTCACGTATTGTGCTCACCAGGTTACGAAGCATGGGTTTGGTTTGTTCGATGAAGAAGGCTGTGCGTGTGGCGTTCGTGCTGATCGCAACGCGAGCCAGCACTTGGTCGAGCGCCACCTCGATGGTCGTGTTCGAGCGCATCCGTTGCAGTACCTGATGGGTCAGGGATCGCCAGTCAACGGCGGGCAAGCGAGGTGTTTCGTCAGTGGGTTGTTGAGGCAGTTCAAGCAGGTTCAACTTTGTGGAGACGGAAGCCTGATCATAGGCGACGAACTCTTTCAACAGCAGGTTGATGGCGGGGTCCAGGACCTGCTGATCAAGCAATAGCTGATGCCTGAACAGTGACAGGCTGTTGCCGTTTTCCTTGAGCCAGCGGCTGGCCCATTCCAGGTGCATGAGCACGTCGAGAAAGTCTGTCGCGCCCTTGGGCTTGCGACGCAGCGTCGGGTTGCGCAGTTGCGTGAGAACGTTGGCTCTGCCGAGCAACTGCGCCAGTTGCTGGCATTCCATGACCGACAAGCCGAACAGGCGGGCGATTCGCGCTTGTCGATACAGTGCGCTGACGGTCTCGATCGTACGCGTTGCAGGCCCACCGGCGATCAGCAGTTGCAGCGAATCCTGAGTGTCTTGCAGGCCCAGCCCGGCGCAGAGTTGTTGCGCAGTGGTAGCGTCGAACGCCTTGCCGTCCAGATACAGGGGCGGCAAGGCGGAACCTGCACGGTTGAATACCTGGTCGAACAGTGACACGCGCTCCCCCGAGGCGTGAACGGGCAACTGATGGAGCCAGGCGGCAAACTCTTCGGCTTGCAAGTTGTAGCGCTTGTTCAGATGGCAAAACACCCCCAGCGCCCGAAGGGTGTTATGGGTGATCAGCAGCGCGCGGTTGCCGGCGTTTTCGCAGCGCATGGCACTGACCAGTAACGTGTCCAATTGTGCGAAAGGCAGGCCGAGCCAGCGCTGCAGCCTAATCATGCGTTGCAGCCTGTCGAAGCGCTCGAGGCTCAGGTTGACCAGCCTGGCGGGGGCCTTGTTGTCCAGGCTGATCGCGGGTGTGGAGGCCGTCGCGCCATTGATGTAACAGGCCCCGTAAGTGAGCCCGGTGTCCTGCTTGCAGTAAGGCGATTTGCGCGGTGTCTGTGTCTGTTGTGCCAGCAGCGCTTGAAGTTGTTCGGCGTCCAGTTGCGTAGGGTGCAGAAAATCAGTGACGTTTTCCGGGCCCTGTGCGGCCGTCCAGTTGAAGTACGTCCGATAGAAAGTCTGGGCATCCTGCGCCGAGGCCAGGTCACTTTTGAGCATCGCCTGTTGTTCAGGGCTCAGCCCGGATAACAGGCATTGAACATCGTGATTGTGGGTAACGACTTGCCCGTAAGTGCTGGTTTCTGCGGCCAGGGGTAACTGGCGACTGATGCGATAGTTCAACTCACCCAGCATTGGCCTGTCGCCCGACAAGCCCAGCCGGCATTGTTGGTGGTGAAAATGATACGGCAATGAAAAGGGATACCAGGTTTTGCTCAGTCGTGTGTAGGTGTCGTTGTCGTTGGCACCGGCGATATTGCGCAGCAAGGTGTGATTGATGATCGACAGCATGGGCACCTGGCCTGCGACGCTGTGTGGGTCGATCAACAGATCCTTCAGGTCCGCGCGGCGCTCGGCCAGCTTGACCGCGTCCGCCCCCTTGGCATTCTGTTCCAGTTGCAGGGCGAACAGATAAAGCGCGCGCAGGTAGGCGGCCGGCGAATCGACGGCTGCAATGGACGAACTGGCGCAGAACTGTTCGTGGTTTTCCTTGAACAACGCCTGGTAGGTGGCACCGTCTTGAGCGGCGACATCGCGTTTATCGCGCCGGGAAGGGCGGTCCGACGAGACTTGCTGTTCGCGAAACACGCTTTCCAGTTGCGCAGCAGCGCTGCGAGCCTTGAGGTACACCGCGTGGGCATCGTCGTCGTTGCAGGTGGCCAGTTGCTCTGCAAAGGCCTTTTCGCCGAGTCGCACAATGTCGAATACCGAGTGAATGGCGAGGCGCTGCAGCGCGGTGTTGAAATCGTCCCGACCGGGGGCGGGAGGGCGTGAGTGATCAATCAATTGAGCGAGCAAGGAGCTGCTGTCGGCTTGCATATTCGTACGTTCCTTCACGCCCGCCGATGGGTCCGGCGGGCAATGAAAAACGCTATCACGCAGATTTACGGGGCCAGGCATAGGTATTTACAGGCGTCGCCGGTACCCATACGCCGATACCACCTTTATCCACGGCATCAAGCCCAGGCTTTGCCGACCTTTGTGCCATTGAGGTCATGTGATCATGTCTGCTTCGCTTCATCGAAATACGCCCTCCCTCGCGGCCTTCGACCCCCGTGGGTTGACCGTGCGCAACGTCGCTTACCTGCGCGCCACCCCCGAGGCGGCGCCAACGGCCCGTGTCATGCGCCAGGTGTTTGGGGCCAGCGGCCTGCTGCTGCAGCAGTGGGACGCGCGCCTGCATGCGCTTAAATTGAGCGAGCCCGCCACCGAGGCCAACCAGGTGTCGGTGTACAGCCTGTCCGGTGCGCTGGTGCGCCGCAACGATGTGGACGCCGGTATGCGGCTGTTGCTGGCAGCGCCATCCGGGCAGCTGTTGCATGCCTGGGATGGGCGGGGTGCCTACCAGCGCCACGACTACGACGCCTTGCAGCGTCCGGTGGCAGTGTTCGAACAAGCGGCCAACGAAGCGCGGCCGCGCTGTGTCGAAAGCCTGGCGTATGCCCCGCCAACCTCCGAACACCGCGCGCTTAACCGCTGCGGCCAGTTGGTACGGCATGCCGACCCGGCGGGTACGCAGGTGTACGACGCGTACGGGGTTACCGGGCAAGTGCTGCAACAAACGCGGCGGTTTCGCGACGCGCCCGGTGAGGTGGACTGGCCGCTTGCCCAGGCCGAGCAGAACCAGCAGCTGGAAAGCGCGGTTTACACCACGCGCTGGATGTTTGATGCCCTTGGCGGCACCCTGGAACAGATCGACGCCAAGGGAAACGGTCGGCACTTTGCCTATGGTCTGGACGGACAGGCCAAGCATATTCACCTCACCTTGAAAAGTGGCGCGCGCAAGACCGTCATCGAACGCTACGACTACAATGCCGCCGGCCAGGTGGAGGCGGCCCTGTTGGGCAATGGCGTGAGCAGCCTGGCCACCTATCGGTCCGAGGACGGCCGTATGCGCCGGCTGATGGCGTACCGCAAAAACGCGCTGGCGGCCCCCTTGCAGGACCTGAGCTACGCCTATGATCCCGTGGGCAATGTTTCAAACCTGCTCGATCAGGCGCAACCGACGAAATGGAGCCACAACACCCAAGTGCAGTCTGCCTGCCGCTATGAATACGACTCGCTGTACCAACTGACCCAGGCGACGGGCCGGGAAAGTGCCGGCGCCACGATTGGCCCGGCGCTGCCTGCGCGTATTTCGTTCGGTTCGACCGATGCCGCTTTATGGCGCAACTACACCCAGCACTATGCCTATGACGAGGGGGGCAACCTGACCCGGCTGCGCCATGTGCCGTCCAGTGGTGTCGGCTACACCCGCGCCATGCAGGTGGCGACGGGCAGTAACCGTGCGTTGTCGAGCGAGCTTGCGCTAACCGAAGGGGCGCAAGGCTTTGACGCCAATGGCAATCAGAAACAGCTCGGGCGCGGCCAGCCAATGGTGTGGAACCTGCGTAATCAGCTGGCCAGGGTCACCTCCATTGAGCGTGACGGGGAGGATGCCGACGAAGAGACCTATGTGTATGCCGGCGACGGCCAGCGTGCGCTCAAACTCACTCATCAACAGGTCGCCGGTAGCCGGCAAACGGCGCGGGTGTATTACCTGCCAGGCCTGGAACTGCGCCACCGGCCGATGCGTCGGCTGAATATCGTGCGCCTTGAGGTGGCGCGTTGCACGGTTGAGGTCCTGCAATGGGAGCTGGGACTCGATGACGGCGCTGCGCAGGAGACCCTGTGTTACTGCCTGAAGGATCAGCAATCGAGTCATGGACTGGAGCTGGGCGAGGAGGCCGAGTTATTGAGCCAGGAGAGCTATTATCCGTACGGGGGCACCGCGTGGTGGGCGTCGCGCAACGCGGTACAGGGTCGCGACAAAACCCGCCGGTATTCAGGCAAGGAGCGTGACGTCAGCGGTTTGTATTACTACGGCTTTCGCTATTACGCCCCGTGGTTGCAGCGCTGGATAAGCCCGGACCCCGCAGGCGGCGGGGCGCAGTTGAATGCTTATCTGATGGCGTCCAACAACCCGCTCACGTTCGTTGATTCAATGGGGTTGCAGCCTGCCGACGTGGAAAATACTCGGATACAGGGCGGAATCATCATCATGCTGCTTCTGGTCGTGCTGGGCCTGGGAGCGGGAGCGCTGCTGGGCAATGCGCGGTTGGGGGCGTCCGTGGGCGCTCTGGTGGGAGGCGTATTGTTTGGTGCCAGCCGCCTCAGTGCCTATCGATATATGCAACCCCAGGCGGTGGCCAGGGCCGCGGAAGGAATCGAAGAACAGTTCGCCAGGAATATCTCGGAATTGGCGATCAATTTGGCGCAGCAGGCGCAATTGAGCGACGAAGAAACGGAGCGGCTGGTGAATTTCGCCTATGGGCGCCGTCCTGCTGAAGGCGGCATGTCGCTTTATGTTTATACAACTCAGGGGGCCATCTACGGCTATGCAGGGCCGGTGGACCAACCGGGGGAAGTCGAAAGCGTACTCGCGGGGCAGCGTAACCCGATGCCGGAGCTCAAGCGCATGGGCTACGGCGCGATTTTGCTGCGAAGTCCGAGCCGTGATCCGGCTGGCGCGAGCGGCCACCAGGCAGGGGTGAGCGAGTTCGAGGTGGGGGAGGCGACAAAGGTTGTCGGCACAAGCCGCGCACGCCGTGCCCGGCGAGCACAGGCGCAGGTACCGTTGGTGGCGTCGTCGGCGGCGAGAGCCGCTGCCCCGCAGGTGGAGTTGGACACCACAGCGCTGGTGGATACCCAACTCTCGGGCCGGGAACGCCGCAGCATTGCCCTTACCCTCAGCCACTTGCGTCAAGGGCGTTTCGGCGCGGTTCATTGGCATGTTCATCGCGACCAACTGTGGTCCGCTGACTTGCACGGTTATGCCGCTGCTCGCGGACGCGGTGCCTATCGTTTGATGTTCAGCCATCTCGGCGGCCAGCGGTACCGAGTGGAGGGCGTACGCAACCCGCACCGCTGAGGGCACATCAGCGGCGGCGTGTCGATGCGGTGGCGGCATGGTTTTGCTAGAATGCCCGCCGCGTCGCCTGGTCGGCGTCATTTTGCATCCGGTTCACCCCTTACGAGGGTAGCCACCTGGAGAGATTACCCATGACTCAACCTATCGTCGTGGCGGCACTGTACAAGTTCGTCACCCTTGAAGATTACGTCGCCCTGCGTGAGCCACTGCTGCAGGCGATGGTCGACAACGGCATCAAAGGCACCCTGCTGATCGCCGAAGAGGGCATCAACGGCACCGTTTCCGGCAGCCGCGAGGGCATCGACGGCCTGATGGCGTGGCTCAAGCAAGACCCGCGCATGGTCGACATTGACCACAAGGAGTCCTACTGCGACGACCAGCCGTTCTACCGCACCAAGGTCAAGCTCAAGAAAGAGATCGTGACCCTGGGCGTGGAAGGCGTGGACCCGAACAAAAAAGTCGGTACCTACGTCGACCCCAAGGATTGGAACGCGCTGATCAGCGACCCCGAAGTGCTGCTGATCGACACCCGCAACGACTACGAAGTGTCGATCGGCACCTTTGAAGGCGCGATCGACCCGAAGACCACCAGTTTTCGCGAATTCCCCGACTACATCAAAGCCAACTTCGACCCGGCCAGGCACAAGAAGGTCGCCATGTTCTGCACCGGCGGCATTCGTTGCGAGAAAGCCTCGAGCTATATGCTCAGCGAAGGCTTCGGCGAGGTCTATCATCTCAAGGGCGGTATCCTTAAATACCTCGAAGAGGTGCCGCAGGAGGAGACCAAGTGGCAGGGCGACTGCTTCGTGTTCGACAATCGCGTCACCGTGCGCCACGATTTGAGCGAAGGCGACTACGATCAATGCCATGCCTGCCGCACACCGGTCAGCGTAGAAGACCGCGCGTCCGAGCATTACGTGGCCGGCATCAGTTGTCCGCATTGCTGGGATAAGCTGCCGGAGAAAACCCGCCGCAGCGCCATCGACCGGCAGAAGCAGATCGAACTGGCGAAGGCCCGTAACATGCCGCACCCGATTGGTTTCAACTACAAGCAAACCCCTTCCGAGGCTTGAACCATGTCCGCGCGCCTGCTCTATGTAATGGACCCGATGTGTTCCTGGTGCTGGGGCTTTGCCCCGGTGGCGCAGGCGCTGGTTGAGCAGGCCCGGGCGGCCGGCGTGGAGTTGCACCTGGTGGTGGGCGGCTTGCGCACCGGCAGTGGCGCGGCGCTGGAACCGACTACGCGGCGCTATATCCTTGAGCACTGGCAGGCGGTGACCGACGCCACCGGCCAGCCGTTCAAGCGCGAGGGTGCGTTGCCCGAGGGGTTTGTCTATGACACCGAGCCTGCGTGCCGCGCCCTTGTCACTGCGCGCAGCCTGGCGCCCGATTGCGCCTGGACGCTGCTGGGGCTGATCCAGCATGCATTTTATGTAGAAGGCCGCGACGTCACCTCTGCCCACGTGCTGGTGGAACTGGCCGAGCAGGCCGGTATTCCGCGTATCGAGTTTGCCGGCGAGTTTGACCGCGCCGAGCAGCACGCGGCCACGGCAGCGGATTTCACCTGGGTGCAGGATTTGGGCATTGCCGGTTTCCCGACCTTGCTGGCCGAGCGCAACGGCCAATTGGCGCTGCTCACCAATGGCTACCAGCCGCTGGACGAGCTGTCACCGTTGCTCGCCCGATGGCTGGAGCGCGCTACCTGTGCGGGATGAGTCAACCATCAGCGACCGCCTGACCTGGGCGGAAATCCGCCGCCTGGCCCTGCGTCACCGCAAATCCCTGTGGATCGCCAACAGCGTCGCCGTGCTGGCGACCTTGTGCAGCGTACCCATCCCGTTGCTGTTGCCGCTGCTGGTCGACGAAGTGCTGCTGGGCCATGGCGATGCCGCGCTCAAGGTGATGAACCACGCGCTGCCCCTGGGCTGGCAGAAAGCCGCCGGTTATATCGGCCTGATGCTACTGGTGACCCTGGCCCTGCGCTGCGGCGCACTGGTGTTCAACGTGGTGCAGGCGCGGCTGTTTGCGCGGCTGGCCAAGGACATTGTCTACCGCATCCGCGTGCGCCTGATCGAGCGGCTCAAGCGCATCTCCCTGGGCGAATATGAAAGCCTGGGCAGCGGCACGGTGACGACCCACCTGGTCACCGACCTGGACACCCTGGACAAATTCGTCGGCGAAACCCTCAGCCGCTTCCTGGTGGCGATGCTCACCCTGGTCGGCACGTCGGCCATTCTGGTGTGGATGCACTGGCAGCTGGCGCTGCTGATCCTGCTGTTCAACCCGTTGGTGATCTACGCCACGGTGCAGTTGGGCAAGCGCGTCAAGCACCTGAAAAAACTCGAAAACGACAGTACCTCGCGGTTTACCCAGGCGCTCACCGAAACCCTGGATGCCATCCAGGAAGTGCGCGCCGGCAACCGCCAGGGCTTTTTCCTCGGGCGTCTGGGCCAGCGGGCCCGGGAAGTGCGGGACTACGCCATTCACTCGCAATGGAAAACCGACGCGTCCAGCCGCGCCAGTGGTTTGCTGTTCCAGTTCGGTATCGACATCTTCCGCGCCGCCGCCATGTTGACCGTGCTGTTTTCCGACCTGTCCATCGGCCAGATGCTCGCGGTGTTCAGTTACCTGTGGTTCATGATCGGCCCGGTGGAGCAGTTGCTCAACCTGCAATACGCCTACTACGCGGCAGGCGGCGCGCTGACGCGCATCAACGAACTGCTGGCCCGCGCCGACGAGCCGCAATACGCGGGAGGTGCCGATCCCTTCAGCGGGCGTGCGACCGTCGGTATCGAAGTGCGCGGCCTGGACTTCGGCTACGGTGACGACCTGGTGCTCGACCAACTGAACCTGGCCATCGCACCGGGGGAGAAAGTCGCGATTGTCGGCGCCAGCGGCGGCGGCAAAAGTACCCTGGTGCAACTGTTGCTGGGCCTCTATACACCGCAGGCCGGCAGCATTCGTTTTGGCGGCGCGAGTCAGCAGGAAATCGGCCTGGCGACCATCCGTGAAAACGTCGCGGTGGTACTGCAGCACCCCGCGCTGTTCAACGATACCGTGCGCGCCAACCTGACGATGGGCCGCGAGCGCACGGACCAGGCCTGCTGGCAGGCACTGGAAATCGCCCAGCTGGATGCTACCGTCAAGGCATTGCCGTTGGGCCTGGACAGCGTAGTGGGGCGTTCCGGCGTGCGCTTTTCCGGTGGTCAACGGCAACGCCTGGCCATTGCGCGCATGGTCCTGGCCGAGCCCAAGGTGGTGATTCTGGATGAAGCCACCTCGGCGCTGGACGCGGCCACCGAATACAACCTGCACCAGGCGCTGGCGCGGTTTCTCAGTGGGCGTACTACACTGATCATCGCCCACCGGCTCTCGGCAGTGAAACAGGCTGACCGTGTACTGGTGTTCGATGGCGGGCATATCGCCGAGGATGGCGACCATCAGCAGTTGATTGCCGATGGCGGGTTGTACGCCAAATTGTATGGACACCTGCAACAAGTGCGTTGATTTAGCTTAGGCTGTGCTATCGGGAGCGGATTTTCGCGTGCGTATTGAGCTGTGCATGTGCAAGGGACTTCATGAAGCAAAAGCGGACTCTCGGAACGCCACGGCTGCTGGGCATTGTCTGGCCCTTTATTGCCGTTGTGCTGTTCCAGGCATTGTTAGGCTGCGTCAGTCTCTACGTGCTCTCGGCGGTGCGTGGCTATGTGGCAGGTGAAAGTCTGTGGTCCAAGGGCCAGAAAGACGCCATCTATTACCTGACCCTCTACGCCGATGACCGCGACGCGACGACCTATCTCAAATATCAGCAAGCCATTGCGGTGCCCCAGGGCGGGCATGAGTTGCGCATCGCCCTGGACAGCCCCACCCCTGATATTCCGGCTGCGCGCCTGGGTATCATCAAGGGCGGCAACCACCCGGACGACGTCTCCAGCCTGATCTGGCTGTACCTCAACTTTCGCCATTTCAGCTACCTGGAAAAGGCCATCGAACTCTGGACGGTGGGCGACGGCTACCTGTTGCAACTGGATGACCTTGCTCGCCAGATGCATGACGCCATTGCTGCCGATCAGGTCGATGCCGACGATGTGCGGCTGTGGAAGGCGCGTATCACGGCCATCAACGAAGGCGTGACACCGGCGGCCAAGGCGTTCAGCGATGCCTTGGGCGAAGGTTCGCGGATGATCCTGCGCCTGCTGTTGATCACCAACCTGGCCACGGCCCTGGGCCTGATCGTCCTGGCGCTGCTGCGCACGCACAAGTTGCTGGCCCAGCGCCATGCGTTTGCCGACGCCCTGCAGGTGGAGAAAGAGCGGGCGCAGATCACCCTGGAGTCGATTGGTGACGGGGTCATCACCACCGACGTGGACGGTGCGATTGCCTATATGAACCCCGCCGCCGAAGCGCTGACCCACTGGAATTCGGCCCAGGCCCAGGGCCTGCCGCTGGCGGCGTTGTTCAAATTGCTGGATGAGAACGCCGAGCCGGACGGCTTCACCCTGATCGAGCACATCATCAAGGGCGAGCTCAGTGGCGGCAGTGACCATTCCAAGCTGATCCAGCGCCTGGACGGCAGCACCGTTTCGGTGACCCTGGTGGGCGCGCCGATTCGCAGCGCAGGCAAGGTCAGTGGCGCGGTGCTGGTGCTGCATGACATGACCCAGGAGCGCCAGTACATCGCCAATCTTTCCTGGCAGGCGACCCACGATGCCTTGACCGGCCTGGCCAACCGGCGTGAATTCGAATACCGCCTGGAGCAAGTGCTGCAGCAGGTGGCACGTCAGCCAAACGGCCGGCATGCCTTGATGTTCCTCGACCTGGACCAGTTCAAGCTGGTCAATGACACCTGCGGCCACGCCGCGGGCGACGAGTTGCTGCGGCACATTTGCGCGCTGCTGCAATCGGACTTGCGCGAAGGCGATACCCTGGCGCGCCTGGGCGGCGATGAATTTGGCATCCTGCTGGAAAACTGCCCGGCATCAGTGGCCGAAAAGATCGCCGAGAGCCTGCGCCACACCGTGCAAAGCCTGCACTTTGTATGGAAGGGCCGGCCGTTCATGACCACCGTCAGCATCGGCCTGGTGCATATCTCGCAAACGCCCACCACCCTGGAAACGTCGCTGCGCGCCGCCGACATGGCGTGCTACATGGCCAAGGAGAAGGGGCGTAATCGGGTGCAGGTGTATCACGCCGATGACTCGGAGCTGTCCATACGCTTTGGCGAGATGGCGTGGGTGCAACGCCTGCACATGGCCCTTGAAGAAGACCGCTTTTGCCTTTATTCCCAGGAAATTTCCCCTCTGGGCCATACCGAAGCGGGCACCGGTCACATTGAAATACTCTTGCGCCTGCATGACGAATCAGGCCGAACCATCCTGCCCGACAGTTTTATTCCGGCGGCCGAACGTTACGGCTTGATGACGTCCCTGGACCGTTGGGTGGTGGAAAACGTATTCAAGATCATCGCCCGTTGCATGCATGAGCATCCGGGCCGACCCATGGCCATGTGTGCGATTAATCTGTCAGGTATAACCATTGGCGATGATGATTTTCTCGGGTTTTTGCGTGAGAAATTCGACACTTACAGCATTCCCCCGGAAATGATTTGTTTTGAAATAACTGAGACCAGCGCTATCGCCAATTTAGGCAGTGCAATTCGTTTTATTAATGAACTCAAGGCGTTAGGTTGCCACTTTTCACTTGATGATTTTTGCGCCGGAATGTCCTCATTCGCCTATCTCAAACATTTACCTGTAGACTTCTTGAAGATCGATGGAAGTTTCGTAAAGGATATGCTGGACGACCCGATTAACCGCGCCATGGTCGAAGTGATCAATCACATCGGCCATGTCATGGGTAAACGCACAATTGCCGAGTTTGTTGAAACGTCGCAGATAGAACAGGCGTTACTTGAGATAGGTGTGGACTACGCTCAAGGCTATCTGATCGAACGCCCGCAATTGTTTACCTGTGACCGCCTGCAATGCCGACCCGTGCGGCCGCAGCCTCTGTTATTCAAGGCGCCCGGCACCTTCCGCTGAAACTTGCCGGTCTGTACATCACACTTAAAAAGGAGCCCTACAGTGATCGACACATTCAACAGAACCGGCCCGCTTATGGAAGCCTCAAGTTACCCCGCTTGGGCCCAGCAATTGATCCAGGACTGTAGCGAGAGCAAGCGTCGGGTTGTCGAACACGAACTGTACCACCGCATGCGTGATAACACGCTCAGCGCCAGGACCATGCGCCACTACCTGATCGGCGGCTGGCCTGTGGTGGAGCAGTTTGCCTTGTACATGGCACAGAACCTCACCAAGACCAAATTTGCCCGTCATCCTGGCGAGGACATGGCGCGACGCTGGCTGATGCGCAATATTCGCGTGGAACTGAACCACGCCGATTATTGGGTGAATTGGGCGCGTGCCCATGGCGTCAGTCTTGAAGACCTGCAGGCCCAGGACGTGCCACCGGAGTTGCACGCACTGAGCCATTGGTGCTGGCACACCAGCTCGGCTGACTCGTTGATCGTCGCGATTGCCGCCACCAACTACGCCATCGAGGGCGCGACGGGGGAGTGGTCCGCCGTGGTCTGTTCCACCGGCGTGTATGCCGCTGCCTTCCCCGAGGAAGAGCGCAAGCGTGCGATGAAGTGGCTGAAGATGCACGCCCAGTATGATGACGCGCACCCTTGGGAAGCCCTGGAAATCATCTGCACCCTCGCCGGCACGAACCCGAGCAAAGCCCTGCAGGTTGAGTTGCGACAGGCCGTGTGCAAGAGCTACGACTACATGTACCTGTTCCTGGAAAGTTGCATGCACCTGGAACAAGAGAAGGAAAAGGCGCCGGCGCTCGTGCGTGAGCGCCATGCCCGAGTCGCCAGCGAGGCGTGATGCACAGGCAATGGCGGGGGGTTATTACCCCGCCATTGCGAGGCGATTACGGCCTGCGCGCTTGGCCACGTACAAGGCATTGTCGGCTCGGCGCAGCAGGCTTTCAGCCGACTCAGCCGCCAGTAACGTCGAGCAGCCGAGGCTTACCGTCAATTCGATTCGCGTCCCTTCTACCCAGTAGTCCTGGGCCTGCGCCGCCTGGCGCAGGCGTTCGCCGACCATCCGCGCCGCATCACGGCCGGTGTTGGACAGCAGGATCAGAAATTCTTCCCCGCCAAACCGAAACACCATGTCCACGTTGCGCAGCTGGCCCTTGATCGCCGCCGCCACGGCGCGCAATACGCTGTCGCCGGCGGTATGGCCATGGGTGTCATTGATGCGCTTGAAGTGGTCGATGTCCAGCATCAACAGAGACAGTGGGTGCATGTGCCGCCGCGCCATGTCGATTTCCCGTTGCAGCGTCTGGTCCATGGCGATGCGGTTGCCGGTTTCGGTCAACGGATCGCGCAAGGCGCTGCGGGTGGCGGCGCGGTAGAGCAGGGCATTGCGCATCGGATACAGCAGGGCCGCCAACAGGGATTCGAGTTGGCCCAGTTCCTCTTCCATAAAGCGCTGGTTGCGGCGGAACACCAACTCGCCCAGGTGCTCGCCATCATGGCTCAAGGTGTAGCTCATCGAATGATGGCCGCGTTGGCCGAACTCCAGGCGCAGGTCCGTGGTGACGTGGCGGTATTGCAAGGCATCCAGCGGCACCAGGCGCTGGATTTCGCGAAAGAACAGGCCAAGGATGCGTTCCGGCTCAAGGCTGGTTTGCAATTGCTGGTTAAGTTGCTGGCGGAGCTGGCCGAGGGTGGCGGGGCGAGGTGAACGCAGGGATGGCTGACCAAATCCCAGGCGTTGCAATTTGGCACTGTCAAAGTCAATTGCGTTGGTCTGGGTGGGTGTTTTCATAGGTGAGCGGCCTCTAAGCACATGACTGTCTTACAGGCGGATGAGAGTGGCAAGTGCCAGGCGTCTTACTGGTCCTTCAGTTCCGTAAAACAGTAAGGATCAGTTTAAATCGCTTTACGCCGGGTTATAAGCCCGGGGCACTGCCACACGTCTTGTCATCGCTTGACCTGCTTGAAGGGTGTTAGAGCCAGATTCGTGCCAAATCGTTTTATTTAATAAATAGCTATATGAATCAATTGACTGCCCTGGCTCGAAAACCAGCCAGCAGCACATGGCGTCATTTATCTGGCTGGGCAGTCAAAGGATTACGGGGCTACCAGCGTGGAACCGTCGATTTGTTCGATCGACGTGACACCGGTCAGCGTCATCGCCACGCGCATTTCCCTGGCGAAGATATCCAGCAGGTTTTCCACACCGTTCTGCCCGTCGGCGGCCAACGCGTACACGCTGGCGCGCCCGAGCAGGCAGGCCTTGGCCCCCAGGGCAAGCATGCGCACCACGTCGAGCCCGGAACGAATGCCGGAATCCACCAGCACGGTGAGGTCATCGCCGACGGCCTCGGCAATCGGTGGCAACGCCTTGGCGGTAGACAACACGCCATCCAGCTGGCGGCCGCCATGGTTGGAGACCACGATGCCGTCGGCTCCGAAGCTCACGGCATCCTTGGCATCCTGTGGGTCGAGGATGCCCTTGATGATCATCGGCCCCTTCCAGAAGTCGCGAATCCACTCCAGGTCTTTCCAACTGATCGAGGGATCGAAGTTGTTGGCCAGCCAACCTATGTAGTCCTCAAGGTGCGTGGGTTTGCCCAGGTACCGGGAAATATTGCCCAGGTCATGGGGACGGCCCATCAACCCTACATCGAACGCCCATTGCGGCTTGGTCATGGTTTGCAGCATTCGCCGCTGCGCGGCATAGGGGCCGGACATGCCGGAGTGGGCATCACGATAACGCGCGCCCGGGGTCGGCATATCGACGGTAAACACCAGTGTCGTCACCCCCGCCGCCTGCGCGCGCTCCAGCGCATTGCGCATGAAGCCGCGATCCTTGAGCACATACAACTGGAACCATATCGACTGCGGGCTTTGCGATGCCACCTCTTCAATCGAGCACACCGACACCGTCGACAAACAGAAGGGCACACCTTTGTTCGCCGCCGCCTTCGCCGCTTGCACTTCACCGCGCCGGGCATACATGCCCGTCAAGCCGACCGGGCTGAGGATGACCGGCATGGCCTGCTCCTGGCCGAACAATGAGGTTTTCAGGCTCAGGTTGTCGACGTTGCGCAAGATGCGCTGGCGCAGGCTTATCTCGGCCAGGTCCGAACTGTTGGCCCGCAGCGTGTGCTCGGCGTAGGCGCCGCCATCGATATAGTCGAACAGAAAGCGCGGCAACTTGCGCTTGGCGGCAGCGCGGTAATCGGATGCGGACGAAATGATCATGTAGAGGGGCTCCACTCGGCGAAGCGCTCCACGATAAGCAAAATTCTGGCATGATAAAAACAACTTTTATCGCTGCAATCGAGTCGCAAAGGGAATACTGATGAATCTGCGAACCCTGCGGGCGTTTGTTGAAGTGGTGCGCCAGGGCGGGTTTTCCCAGGCGGCTGACGTGGTGTCCCTGACCCAGTCCACGGTCAGCAAAGCGGTCAGGACGCTGGAGGAGGAACTGGGCACCCCGTTGCTTAATCGTCTTGGCCACCGGAACGAACTCACCGCCGCTGGCGAAATTGCCTACCGTCGGGCCTTGGTGATGCTGGCTGAACGCAACGACCTGATAGCCGAGATCAACGACCTGCGCGGCCTCAAGCGCGGCGTGCTGCGCATCGGCCTGCCGCCGGTGGGTTGCGGCGTACTGTTTGCCGCAATGTTTGCCACCTACCGCACGCGTTACCCCGACATCGACATCGAACTCACCGAGTACGGCAGCAAAAAACTGCGCGAATGCCTGGAAGCGGGGGAGGTCGACCTGGCGGCATTGCTGCTACCGGTGGATGAGTGTTTCGACTACCAGCCGGTGCGCAACGAGCCGCTGATCGCCGTGCTGCCCATCCACCACCCGCTGGCACGCCGCGAACGCATCGACTTCACTGACCTGGCGGACTCTGCGTTCATCCTGTTCGAAGCCGGTTTCGCCCTCAACGCGAAAATCCTCGCGGCCTGCGAACGCAAGGGCGTCGTGCCAAAGGTGACGGCCCGCAGTGGGCAGATCGACTTTATCGTCGACCTGGTCGCCGCCGGCCTGGGCGTGGCCTTCCTGCCGCGGATGCTGGCGCACAAACACCAGCACGCCGGCATTGCCCTGATCCCCCTGGACGAACCCCACACCGACTGGCACATCGCCCTGGCCTGGCGCGCCAGCGCCCACTTGCCACCGGCAGCCCGTGCGTGGCTGGAACTGGCCAGGGAGCAGGCGGTTTCGACCGGTCAGCCTTTGCAGTCGTGAAAAATGTTAGAGGAGGCTTGACTTCTTCTTTTTAATCAGTAACATACGGCGCATTCCGCGATAGCTCAGTTGGTAGAGCAAATGACTGTTAATCATTGGGTCCCTGGTTCGAGTCCAGGTCGTGGAGCCAGATAGAGAAAAGCCTGCAGCGATGCAGGCTTTTTTTTGCGTGGGATTTGCCCCGGCAAGCAAGTGCACGGTGACGATCATTAATTTGATCCAGTGCTAATGCAACCCTCACTTAACCCCAGCCATCAGCCTCGACGATTGCCTCTTTGGGAGCACCCTATCGCCATGAAGACACAACCGGGTATCCAAAAGGCAGGGTTTGCGGTGCCCAGGCCTACGGCGATCATTGACACGCCTACTGCAAACATGATGCGTTCTCCATAACCGAAATATCCATTAATCACTGGGCTGAATTTAACATAGGCCCTTAACGACTCAATAACAACTCGCGCTCGGCCGGTAATTTCGGTTCAGCGTCCGGGCTGGGCTTTCCTGTGCACCGCGTCGCCACGCCTATATCCCACGTCAGCGCATCCACCACGCGGGCGTTCTCGGGGCTTATCGCCCGACGGCCATCCCGCCGGGTTTATACTGGCCACCTTCAAACACGTCGAGATTCCCATGAGCACCTCTGTTTCCCTGACGCCGGCACGCAAGCCGGTCGCGCCCCTGGTGGCCTTTCTCATCCTGGTGGCAGGCGCCCTGTTCCTGCAAAGCGCGGTGGGCATGCGCCAGGTTGTGTTGCTGATCGTCGGCGCCGCCTTGGGCCTGACGCTGTATCACGCCGCGTTCGGTTTCACCTCGGCCTGGCGTGTGTTTATCAAGGATCGGCGTGGCGCCGGGTTGCGCGCGCAGATGGTGATGCTGGCGGTGGCGGTGGTGCTGTTTTTCCCGGCGCTGGGCGCGGGGACCTTGTTCGGCCAGCCGGTGGTCGGGCTGGTGGCGCCGGCCGGGGTGTCGGTGGTCTTTGGCGCGTTT
This sequence comes from Pseudomonas sp. 28 E 9, assembly GCF_900004785.1. NCBI lineage: Bacteria > Pseudomonadati > Pseudomonadota > Gammaproteobacteria > Pseudomonadales > Pseudomonadaceae > Pseudomonas > Pseudomonas sp. 28 E 9. The sequence continues at coordinate 142,964 of NZ_CVTK01000046.1, forward strand.
ATCTTCGGCATCGGCATGCAGCTGGGCGGCGGTTGCGCGTCGGGCACCCTGTTCACCGTAGGTGGCGGCAATGCGCGGATGCTGGTGACCCTGTTGTTCTTTATCTGCGGTTCGTTGATTGCCACCCATCACGTCGACTGGTGGTTTGCCTTGCCGTCGTTTGCGCCGGTTTCAATCGTCAAAAGTTTCGGCGTACTGCCGGCGTTGCTCCTGAGCCTGGCGGTGTTCGCGGTCATCGCGCTGGTCAGCGTGCGCCTGGAGAAGGCCCGCCATGGCCAACTTGAAACCGGCGTCACCAGCGAGCATCAAGGGCTGCGCCGCTTCCTGCGCGGGCCTTGGCCGTTGGTGTGGGGGGCGATCGGCCTGGCCTTGCTCAACTATGCCACGCTGGCGCTGGCCGGGCGGCCGTGGGGGATTACTTCGGCGTTTGCGCTGTGGGGCGCCAAGGTGGCGAGTGGGCTGGGGGTAGACGTGGCCAGTTGGGCGTTCTGGCAGATGCCGGCCAACGCCAAGGCCCTGGCGGCACCGGTCTGGGAAGACATCACCAGCGTCATGGATATCGGCATCGTGCTTGGCGCGCTGCTGGCCGCGGGCCTTGCCGGACGGTTTGCGCCGAGCTTGAAGATACCGGCGCGCTCGTTGATCGCGGCGGTCATCGGTGGCCTGTTGCTCGGTTATGGTTCGCGCCTGGCGTATGGCTGCAACATCGGCGCCTACTTCAGCGGTATCGCCTCGGGCAGCCTGCACGGCTGGCTGTGGCTGGTGGCTGCGTTTATCGGCAATAGCGTGGGCGTGCGGCTGCGACCGTTGTTCTTCGCCGGCGAACGGCCTCAAGTGGCCTTGAACGGTTGCTGAGCGAGTGGCTCCAGGTTTGCCTGGCATGTCCGAATCCGTCCCGAGACGGTCCGCCTTGCGCCTGTTGCGATCCTGAAGAGGGCTTTACCATGATTTGCAGCATCAGCCCCTAACCCAAGCCTGAAGGACCTACCATGAGCCGCACAGCCCTGATCGTAATCGATGCCCAGCATTCATTCCGGCATGCACCCTACTGGTCCGAAAGCGACCTGTCGAGCTACCTGGAAAACCAGCAGGCCCTTATTGATGGCTGCGTTCAACAAGGCATCCTGGTGGTGCAGGTGTTTCATGTGGAGGACCAGGGCGCCTTTTCGCTGGCATCGGGTAACGTCAGGGTATTGAGCGAGCTTTCGATCGATCCGCAGCTGGTCATCCATAAGCACTACCACAGCGCCTTCGCCGGTACGCCGCTGGCTGCGCGACTGATCGAGATGGGCGTCACCCGTTTGATCATCAGTGGTATTCGTACCGAACAGTGCTGCGAGACCACCACGCGGCAGGCCTCGGACAGCGGGTTCAACGTCGACTTCGTCAGTGAGGCCACGCTGACGTTCCCGATGACCCACGCCCGCAGCGGCCGGGTGTACACCCCGGCCGAGATTCGCGAGCGTACGGAGCTGGTGCTGGAAGGCCGGTTTGCGCGCATCGTCACCGTCGCCCAGGCATTGGCGGGGTGAATCAATGAGCGTGCCGGTGCTGTTCGTGTTGTTGCCCAATGTGCTGATGCTGGATCTGGCCGGGCCTGCCGAAGTATTGCGCCTGGCCGCGCAGATGGATGACCCGGCGGCGGTGGATTTCGAGCTGCACTACGTCAGCCCGGTGCCGTCCCTGCACACCTCCATCGGCTTGCCGTTGACGGGCCTGGCACCTTTGCCGGCCAGTTTGGCGCCCGGCACCCTGGTGGTGTTGGTGGGCTCGAGCATGAAGGCAGACGAAGCCGGCCTGCGCGCTTTCGAATCCGCCAGCGACAGCCTGGTGCAGTGGCTGCAAACGGTGTTTGCGCCCTCTGCCGAGCATTTGATATGCGTGTGCGCCGGCGCACTGACGGCCGCCCGCGCCGGGCTGCTTGACGGGCGCCAATGCACCACCCACCACGCGCTGTGCGCTACCCTCCAGGCCCTGGCACCCAAGGCACGGGTCCTGGAAAACCGCCTGTACGTCACCGATGGCCCGGTCAGCTGCAGCGCCGGGATCACCGCCGGTATCGATATGATGCTGCACCTGGTCGCCGAGCGTGCCGGGCCCAGACTGGCATGCGCCGTCGCGCGGGATATGGTGGTGTACCTGCGCCGCAGCGGCGCTGACCCGCAGCTATCGCCGTGGATCACCGGGCGCAACCACCTGCACCCGGCCGTCCATCGCGTACAGGACGCCATTGCCGCCGCCCCGTGTGACGCCTGGACCGTGACCCGCATGGCGAACCTGGCCTGCACCGGCAGCCGCCATCTGGCGCGCCTGTTCCACGAGCATGTCGGCATCAGCCCGCTGGATTACCTGCACCGTCTGCGCCTGGCCGTGGCCCGCGAGCTGCTGGTGGCGTCGAGCCTGGACATCGAAACGGTGGCCGAGCGCGCAGGCTTTGGTTCGGCGCGTCATCTGCGGCGTATCTGGGGCAAATATGAAGCGGGCACGCCGTCGGCAATGCGCCTTATTGAGCAGGCGCCTCCACAGGCGTGATTGGGGCTTGAGCCGCCTCGGCTTCCAGCTTCAAGCGGTCCGCCTTGCTGATGTATTTATCTTTGCTTTTCGGCGCCAGTTTGGCATTGGCCTTTTTGGCTTTCGCCTTGAAAAGCTGCTGGAGTTTTTTCTGGCGGTTCATGTGCGTGGGCCTGGCAGGTAAAGGCGCGAATGATACCAGCTAAAAAACCGTGGATTGAAAGGTTTACCTGCCGAGGAGGCCAACGATCAATGCGCGAGGAACGCGCTGATCAGCGTGATCACCTGTTGCTGAATCTGCGCCCTGGTCCGCCCGGCCTCGCCGTCTCGGCAAATCATACTGTCGCCGGGCATATCCTCGTCGAGTATCGCCGCCGCGCCGGGTTTGCACTGCGCCATAAAGCTGAAGTGGCTCGCGTCGCTGATCTCCACGTACTGCGTGGATGCTTTCGGCAGCCGTCTGGCCAAGTCGGCAGACTCCAGCCCCACAGCCATGTCCTCCGAAGGTACACCTCCAGCAATCACCAGCGCCGGCACGGCCAGCGCAGCCAGGCTGGCATCAGTCATGCCCCGCGACAGGCCCAGGTCCAAAGACACCACGGCGGCAACGCGCTTGTCGCTCAAGTCAGCGGCCAGTTGGGCTTTGCCATCGGCAACGCCGGTAGGGTTCATCTGCGCGTAGCCGATGCAACCGCCCAACTTGGGATGGGCCAGGCAGTCCCGGGCGAACAGATCCGCATCGAAACGCGCACCGGCGATTTCCAGCACCGTCCAGCCACCGAGAGAATGGCCCACCGCCGCAATCCGGTGTTGCGCCACCGCGCCAAATTGCGTTGGCTGCGCAAGTACCGCATCGATGGCGCGGCTCAGGTCTTTGGGCCGTTGCCATAACTGCGCCGCTGCGTCTGCACTGCGATCCTTGGTGGTGGTGCCCGGATGATTCACCGCCGCCACAATATAACCCTGCCGGGCCAGCGCACTCGCCAGCCACATCTGATTGCCCCAATTGCCGCGATAGCCGTGGGAAAGCACCACCAACGGGTGCTCACCACCGGTCGGCGGCGCATCGGGCACGGCGAGGGCGCCGAAGAACACCGCGTCGTCTCGGATCAACCGGGGAGCGGTCCTGATTGCCGTGGGGTACCAGACGGCCATTTCCAGCGCGCGCTGGTTGCGTGCGTCGGGCAGGGTGGTGGTTTTGAAACCGATGGGGTTGTCGTTGGCGAATGCGGGAGTGATCAGACCAATCAGGAGCAAGGCGGCGAGGGTGATTTTCACTGGTTTTTATCGTCCTTGAAGTGAGAGGCGCAGCATGATCTGAAACGGGCGGTTTGGGTAGCGCGCAAGTGGCGTGATCACTGTTCCGCGCTGCCGCTGCTTAGTCGTAGGCGAACTGATCAATCAACCCCAGGCGCGGAATACGGCTGTTTGGCTGCAAGAGTGCGCCGGGAGCTATCACTGCGTTTGCGCCAATCTTGCAGCCATCGCCCACCAGGGCGCCGAATTTGTTCACGCCCGTCTCAATGACGGCATCGGCATAGCGGATTCTGATATCCGCGCCATCCAGTTCGTTACGGTAGTTGGCGATGATTGCACCGGCTTCAATATTGACGCCTGCGCCGATCAGCGAATCGCCGACAAAGTTGAAATGCGCCAGCTTGCTTGCATCAAGCATGAAGCTGCTTTTCAGTTCGCAGCTTGGGCCCACGATGCAGTGTTTGCCCAGATAAACGCCGCCACGCAGGTAGGCGCCTGCGGCGACGAACGAGCCTTCACCGATGATGATCGGCCCCTTCAGCACAGCGCCTTCTTCGACCGTGGCACTTTCATGGATGGCACAGTTTCCGTGGCGGCGGTAGCCTGCGCCGAGGCGTGAAAGCAACGCCAGGACGTGATTTTCGCAGTCCTGGGTCACCTGCCAGGCGGCGGCAGTGCCCAGACCAAGGGAGGGCCATTGAGTGATGAATTTGCTGATCTCAGGTGGCTTCATGGAGAATTTTCCGGCGCCGGGGGATATTAAGGTTGAGTACTTTTGTGGGATTTGGTTGACTGCGAGCCATTGCTCAAGGGCGGCTATTCTGGACGCCGCAAGCGGTCCTGACGTTCCATCTCCCTGGCGACAAAAGGGCAATGTTTAGAAAGCCTTGCCCACGATAGCGCGGTTGGCTCGTCCCAGTACTGCTCAACGTACTCCATGCGGACTTCCCTACACAGCGCTTCATTAAGGCCGAGCTCCTTAATAGTGAATTCAATGATGGCCGCCAACGGCCCGTCTATCCCCGGGCGAGGTACGACCTGGAATGCGACAAACTCCATTTCGAACCATTCGTCCTGCACGGCAATCGGATCAAGCAGGTTTTTCACCCCTTTACGTGAGTTCATCAGGGAGCAGATCAGTCGGTAGTTAGTCCATTCGTACGCATATCGCCAATCCTTGGTTTTCGCTACAGAATGGTCGACGGAAGGGGCACCGGTAACCTTATGGATGTGAAAACTGGTGTAGGCGCACAAGCGATCATAGGCCTTGAGCATATCGGGGAGGGCTTCTGTCCAGTAGGGAGGGAAGTCGCAACCCTTGATGTCTTGCTTGCGAGTAGCCACGACTTTGCGCTTTTTCCCAGGCGCACGGACCACTGGATTTCCGATCATTTCCTCAAGTGCACGCAGTCCCGGCTGTCTTACTTTTTTATCGAACCCCGCAGGTTCCTGAGCGAGTGTGAGTCGGATCATTGCTTCTCCAAAAGGCTGTCACGGAAACTGCTCCAACGTACCCAAAACCGATCTACGTCGCTAAGAGACTCGCGTAGTGCCTTGTCAGTGGCTCTGATGTCGGCTTTGTCGTTCAGCGTGAGCTTCTTCTCGTGAATGGCATTATTGAGATTGCGCAGTAATGTGTAAGCGGCCGTGAGTGCTATCTCAGCCTCTACTGAGCGTGGTTCCTTCAGATTGAAGATGTCGGAAGCCAGCCATCCGTTTACATCCCCCTTGCGTGTAAAAGGAAGGTTCCTCACTTCAACATGATTTTCAACGAGGTCGAAATCGAGGATACAGTCCTTACCTGTCTCATAAAACGGTTCGACAGAGGCGAGCACCAAGGGTGAATGCGTGGCTGCAAGTAACTGGACAGGAATTTTTTCGCTTTGAGTCAGCTCACTCATTACGCTAAGTAGCGCAGGTACGATTCTGCGCTGCCACTGTGGATGCAGGTGGCACTCGATTTCATCGATCAGGAAAACGATTTCGCGAGCAGGCTTAACCCGGTACTTTTTCGACGCTTTTGTATGCTCGCGCCATGTCCACACCAGTAGGTAGGCCAGAGCGCAGATGCGGCGCATACCTGCAGACGCCAGGGGGAGTGGGACTTCCTGCCCATAAGGCATCTTCAGGGAAGGTACCTCTTCGACGTCGTCACCGATTTGCGTGGGTTCTCCGGGGACGAGCCGTTCCGCCTCGCAAGGGGACAGCACTTCCAATACCCTGATCAAGTCATCGAACGCGGGTTGACGGCCGCGTTGCCACAGTACCCAGTCACGTACCAGGCCCACACAATGCGTCACGCCATTGGGGCCCACCAGGCCTTTCCAAACTTGCTCAGGTGTGAAGTCAAAGCTTTTGGGACGCTCGCTGCCGCCTTCGTCATCGTTTTTCCAGTAGTTTCTGGCAGGATCCCATACGGAAAAACTGCCATCGACACCTGCATAAATTACGATTCCCGGGATTGTCGGACGCCCTTGCTTCAACCCCCACGTTTGTGTTCTGTGTACGAATATACTGCTGTCAGTAACATCACCAGCAGACGCTTTGGTATAGGAGAAGCCGATCGAGGGTTTGGAGGCTTGCTCACTGGGGACTGCTTTAATGTTGCGAGCCCATGTCCTGGTCAATACCCACCAAGCGGTATCGAGTACGAAGCTCTTGCCCAATCCGTTGTCGCCAGTCAAAAAATTGAGGCGAGAGCTGAACTCAAGGTTCATTTCAGGGGCAGGTCCGACCCCTTTCAGATCCAGTTTTTTGAGCATGCCGCCTCTCTTCCAGTTTGGGTTCGCGTAGGGTGGATACTGTACCTGCAAGACAAGCGCTTGTCGTGGCGCCAGGACGGCGTCTTGCACTTGGCCTGGTTGCCTGGATAGCCTGTTCTCGGATGAAAACTGCGTTCAGCATATATGACCCTGGTGGATAAAGTTGTCTGTTGCAGATTTATAGCGACTCAGTTGAGTCAGTGAAGTTTTGCTCTTTCAACGGTCCTGCATTGGCTGGCACAAACGCCATGGTAGATCACCGAGTCATAAGAAAATTGCCCTGACTCGGCGATCTATCAGCCGTTTGAAGCTCAGTTATCAGCTTGCGCTCCCTCGCGCTCCATCAGCTTATCCACCAACAAAACCCCCAACTCACTCAGTTGGTGAATCGCCAGCGCCACATCGCGCTGTTTGCCGGTCAGTTCATCCGACAGGTCGAGCAGCAAGGCGGTAACCGAGGTGAAGGTTTCATAGCTGTTGGCGATGAGTGTTTCGCTGCTGGCATCCTCAGCGACGCAGAACAGCGTGGACGAGGGTGGTGCAGGCGCCTCGGCGCCAGCGTTGAGGTAGTGATCGATCGCTCGATGCGCCGCCTGGTTCAGTTTCAGGTCGGGATCGTTTGGAGGGTTTGGCGTGACTTTGAACATGTGTGTTGTACCTGTTTTAGGGCCATCACCTTTTCGCTACTAAACGAAAGGGTGGCGGCTGTACGCAGGTTAGTAGACCGGGGAAACACACAAAGCCGGCGCGCCCGAGGGCGCCCTGCGCACAGCCACCATCAAGCACAGACAAGAACATCTGATCGATGAGGCTCATGCACTTTATGTTGTCACTCGGGCTACTAAACCCGATCACTGAGTTGTCAGCGACCGACCCACCTTAGAGACGCCCATCCAAGCGCACAAGCCGGCGGATTCTGACGCAACTGTAGGCAATGGAGCAAGGCGCTGAAGCCCGCTGTAGGACATGTCTACGGGTTGTTGCCACTATTCCACTTCCAGGCAAAACATCTTTCGATACTCCGAAGGCGATGTCCCCAGCCCCCTCCCACATCGTGCGCGGGTGTGGATTGGATTCTTTCTTGCCGGGCACGCCATTGGCATGAACGAGCAAGCTCGCTCCTGCATAAAGCCGTCTCACCGCACCAGGCAAGGCTGCTTGTTGTTGAAGCGCCATCCCGGCATCAGGAACTGCATCGCCACGCTGTCATCCCGTGCGCCGAGGCCCATGCCCTTGTACAGCTCGTGGGCCTTGGCCACGGCGTCCATGTCGATATCCACCCCCAGGCCAGGCCTGGCCGGCACTTTCACGTAGCCGCCTTCGATCTTCAGCGGCTGCCTGGTCAGGCGTTGGCCGTCCTGCCAGATCCAGTGGGTGTCGATCGCGGTGATCTCGCCCGGCGCCGCTGCCGCTACCTGGGTGAACATGGCCAGGGAAATATCGAAGTGGTTGTTGGAGTGCGAGCCCCAGGTCAGGCCCCACTCATGGCACATCTGCGCCACGCGCACCGAGCCTTGCATGGTCCAGAAGTGCGGGTCGGCGAGGGGAATGTCCACCGATTGCAACTGGATGGCGTGACCCATTTCGCGCCAGTCGGTGGCGATCATGTTGGTGGCGGTTTTCAGGCCGGTGGCGCGGCGGAATTCGGCCATGACTTCGCGGCCCGAATAGCCGTTTTCCGCGCCGCAGGGGTCTTCGGCGTAGGCCAGGACGTGATGCTGGTCGCGGCACAGGCGGATGGCTTCCTTGAGTGACCAGGCACCGTTCGGGTCGAGGGTGATGCGCGCCTGCGGGAAGCGCTCGGCCAGGGCGGTGACGGCTTCGATCTCGGCATCGCCACTCAAAACACCGCCTTTGAGCTTGAAGTCGTTGAAGCCGTATCGGGCCTTGGCGGCTTCGGCCAGGCGCACCACGGCGTCGGCCGTCAGGGCTTTTTCATGGCGCAGGCGCAACCAGTCGTCGTCGGATTCCGCCTCGTTGCGGTAGGCCAGGTCCGTGGTAGTGCGGTCACCGATGTAGAACAGGTAACCGAGCATCTTCACCGCATCGCGTTGCTGCCCCTCACCCAGCAGAGCGGCCACCGGCACCTCGAGGAGCTGACCGAGCAAGTCGAGCAGCGCCGCCTCCATTGCGGTAACGGCGTGAATGGTGATGCGCAGGTCGAAGGTTTGCAGCCCACGGCCGGCAGCGTCGCGAGAGGCAAAGGTGCTGCGCATCCGGTTGAGGATGCGCTGGTACTGACCGATCGGCTGGCCGATCACTAGGCTGCGCGCGTCCTTCAGGGTTTCGCGGATGCGCTCGCCGCCGGGCACTTCACCTACGCCGGTGTTGCCGCTGCTGTCCTTGAGGATCACGATATTGCGCGTGAAGTAAGGGCCGTGGGCGCCGCTGAGATTCAGCAGCATGCTGTCGTGACCGGCGACCGGGATGACGTCGAAATGGGTGATGACGGGAGTATTCATGGCAAGGTCCTTAATACGCTCAAAGAGGTTTGCTGATGGCGTTGGCGGTGGGCGCAATGCCGGGCGACATGAACCCCGTGGAAGGTGAGGTCCTGGCGAAAAACACCAGGATGGCCGCGAGCACCGAGGTGCCGGCCAGGCCGTAAAGCCCGCCCTGGATCGAACCGGTGGTTTGCTCCAGAAAGCCAAAGGTGGTGGGGGCGACGAAGCCGCCCAGGTTGCCGATGGAATTGATCAGCGCGATCACCGCAGCGGCGATGCGCACGTCCAGGTAGCCCTGGGGAATCGGCCAGAACAACGAAGACGCGGATTTGAAACCGATGGCCGCAAAGCAGATCGCCACGAACGCGAAGATCGGCCCGCCCGTGGTGGACATGAACATCCCGGCCGCTGCGATCAACAAGGCTGCCGCGACCCACGCCTGCTGGAACTTGAACTTGCCGGACAGCGTTGCGAAGGCGTACATGGCGATGATCGAGATAAGCCACGGAATCGAGTTGAAGAAGCCGACTTGTATATCACTCAGGTCACCCATCTTTTTGATGATGCTCGGCAGCCAGAACGTCGCTGCATAAATCGTCAGTTGGATGCAGAAATACAACACGCAGAACAGCAGAATCTGCCGGTCCTTGAGCAGCTTGCCGAGGGTCGGCTTGACCGTGGTCAGGGCTTCGCGGTCACGCTGTTCCTGATCGATGGCCGCAACCAGTGCGTCCTGTTCTTCACGGCTCAGCCACTGGGCGTCATGGGGTTTGGAGTCCAGCCAGAACCACACAAAGAAGCCCAGCGCCACCGAGGCCAGGCCTTCAATGGCGAACATCCATTGCCAGCCGTGCAAGCCGAAACCTTCGATCTGTAACAGCGCACCCGACAGCGGGCCCGAGATCAATGACGCCACCGCAGAACCGCTGAGGAAGATCGCAATGGCCTTGCCGCGCTCAACCCCGGGCAACCAGCGCGTGAAGTAGTAGATCACCCCGGGAAAGAAGCCCGCTTCAGCCACGCCGAGCAAAAAACGCAGGATGTAGAAGTGGGTTTCGTTCTGGATGAACGCCATCAGCGTGGCGACGATGCCCCAGGTGAACATGATGCGGGTCAGCCAGATGCGTGCGCCGACCTTTTGCAGCAGCATGTTGGACGGCACTTCAAACAGCGCGTAGCCGATGAAGAACAGCCCGGCGCCGAAGCCATAGGCCGCCGCGCCGATGCCCAGGTCGTGCTCCATGTGCGTACGCACGAAGCCGATATTGACCCGGTCGATGTAGTTGAGGATGAACATGACCACGAATAGCGGGAGCACATGGCCCTTCACTTTGCTCACGGCGCGGGTGAGCACCGAGTCGGTTTCTGGTGCAGCGGATGCATGGCTGGAATGGTTCACGATGGAAAACGCCCCCTGATTTGTTTTTATGCGGGTTGTGGTTTTGTTGCCAGACATCATACAAGTTGTTTTTTGAAAATCGCAATGCGCCGCAATGAGTATTTGTTCTCATAAAAGCGCTGATGGAATGATATTTTGGTTATTTGCTCGTGCTATAGGGGGTTTTGTATCAGCGGGGCACGGTTCTCTCCGCAGGATGTTTCGGGGCGGAATAGCGGTCTGTCAGATTGGTTGTCATACAAGTTAACTGTCTCGTGAATCAACTCGGCGTCGTCGGTGAACGGGATGTTAAGCTCCCTCCAGCCCAACCCCGTGGACCCTCAGCGATGCCCATTGAAAACGCACCTCCCGTGCGCAGACGCTCCACCAACCTGGCCCAGGGCGTGGTCGACGCGCTGACTCAGCACATCCTGCTCGGCCAGCTCAAGCCGGGCGAAAAACTGCCGTCCGAATCCACCATCGTGCTTGAGCATGGGGTGAGCCGCACGGTAGTACGCGAAGCCATCTCCAAGCTGCAGGCGTCGGGGCTGGTGGAGACGCGCCACGGCATCGGCACGTTCGTGTTGGCGCAACACGCCCGGCAGGGCCTGCGCCTGCACGTCGACACCGTCGCCAGCGTGCGCAACATGCTGGAACTGCGCCTGGGTCTGGAGGTGCAGGCGGTAGCGTTGGCCGCGTTGCGCCGTACCGACGCGCAACTGGCCCATATGCGCCAGGCGCTGGACGACTATCAGGCCTGCCTGGCCAACAACGACAGCTGCGTGGAAGACGACAAACGCTTCCACCAACTGATCGCCGAAGCCACCGGCAACACGTTTTTCAGTGAAATCATGCAGCACCTGGGCAGCGCGATGATCCCCCGCACCCAGGTCAAGGCTGACGAGCGCGGCGGGGCGGATTTTGCCAGGCTGGGTCAACTGGCGAGCCTGGAGCATGAGGCGATCTTCAATGCAATCAAGCGCCAGGACCCGGATGCGGCGCGGGCGGCAATGGTGCTGCATTTGACCAATAGCCGCGATCGATTTTCCGGCGAATGAAAAGGAACCCGCGTTGAACCCACAGACATTGTCCCTGCGCCTGGAGCGCGTGGCGGCGCACGTGCCGGCCGGCGCGCGCCTGGCCGATATCGGCTCGGACCATGGCTACTTGCCGGTGGCGCTGATGCGGCGTGGCGTGATTGCCGGCGCGGTGGCGGGGGAGGCTGCAACCACGCCCTTTCATGCGGCCCGGCGCACCGTGCGCGACAACGGCCTTGAAGCGCACATCAGCGTGCGCCTGGCCGATGGTCTGGCGGCCATCGAGCCCGGCGACGCCATCACGGCCGTCAGTCTGTGCGGCATGGGCGGCGAGACCATTCGTGACATTTTCGACAACGGCAAGGCGCGGTTGAATGGCCAGGAGCGCCTGGTCCTGCAACCCAATGGCGGCGAGTATCCGTTGCGCCACTGGTTGATGCACAACGGCTACCGCATCGTGGGCGAAGAGCTGCTGCACGAGAACCGCTTCTACTACGAAATCATCGTCGCCGAGCCGACCGGGCCTGTGCCCTACACCGAACAACAGCTGTATTTCGGACCGCTGCAGTTGCTGGCGCGCAGTCCCGCGTTCGTGGCGAAGTGGCAGCGCTTGCTGCAGCAGAAACAAAAGACCCTGGCCAGTTTCGAGAAGGCCAGGCAGTCGGTGCCGGAAGAGAAAGTCCACGGGATCGCCCGGGAAATTCAGTGGATCACTCAACTGCTGACCTGAGGACCGTTCGTGATTGTCAGCGCTCGACCTCTCCCGCGTCGCGCCGTGTCCCCGGCGGTTACAGGCGCGCGCCCGATAATGAGTGCTTTCGCCCCATTTTCGCGCACCGATCAAAGGTTTTTTAGCGCCATGGCACGTGTCGTCACGCTTGTATCCCACGGCCCAGATCTTGCTTGAGCCAGAGTAATCAATGACATGGCATTTTGCCGGTAGTCATTCCCGGCTGTGAAGTATGGGGTTGTTCAGGGGAGTGTGTAAGGCATGCAAAGATTTTTATCACCCGGTATCCGTCTGCTCGGGCGGTTCGGCTTCGCGCGTAAGTTCCAGGTGCTGTTCTTGCTGTTCATGCTGCCGCTCGCCGGCAGCCTGTGGATGATCGGCCAGGACTACCACGACAAACTCGCGGTGATTTCCAGCGAACAGTCCGGGGTGCGCCAGCTGTTGGCGCTGGACCTGCTCGATGGGCAACTGAGCGCCCAGCGCAACCTGGCCGCCCGCTGGAAAGCCCTGGATATCCTGCATACGCCGACCCCTGCCGCCCAGGCCGCGATGGCCAGGGTGGATGCGGGCAGCCCGCTGATTCAGCAAGGCCTGCAAACCCTGGGGGACGCCCTCAAGACCCATCATGCCAGCGCCGCTACCCAGGCGCGCTTCGACACGCTGCAGGCCGCAGTCAAGGGCATGGACACCCAGGCCCTGCGCACCGTCGGCTGGTGGCCGGATGGCTACGACCGTTTCACCGCCGCCCTGACCGCGATGCAATCGCTGCGCGAACAGATCACCCTGGACGCCGGCCTGATCCTCGATCCCTGGCTGGAAACCTATCTGCTGATGCAGATTTCCAGCCAGCACACACCGGACCTGATCGAGCGTATCGGCCGTACGGCCAGCGTCGGCCAATCCTCCATTGCTTCGGGCCAGTTCACCCTGCAAAGCCGCTTGCAGATGCGTGACCTGCGCGGCCGCATCGGTGATGCGCGGGACCAGTTGGTCAAGGCTGCCACTGCGCTGAAGGCCAAGCAATACCCCGGCCTTGAACCCTGGACCGAACAATACGACGCCAGCCTGCAACGCCTGGACAGCGAACTCAAAACCCTGGACGACGGCGTATTCGGCGGCACCATCAAGCTCGACAGCGCTGCGTTCGATCAAAGTGTCGACGCCATGCTTGCAGCGTTGGGCGCGCTGCGCAGCCAGTCGCTGCATTCGCTCGATGCACGCTTGAGTTACTACCGTGAACGATCGTTGCAGCACTTCATTCCCGTGGCGGCCACGTTCAGCCTGTTGGCGCTGGCGGCGCTGTACCTGTTCATCTGCCTGCAAGCCTCGATCCGTCGCAGCGCCAGTGGCATCACCACGCTCGCCGAGTCCCTGCGTGACGGTAACCTGCACGTCGAAGTGGCGGTGCAGGGGCGCGACGAACTCGCCGCCATCAGCACGGCGCTCAATGTGGCCGTGGTGCAACTGCGCACCAGCCTGCTCGGGGTCAATCATGAGACCGAGCAACTGGGCGCCACCGTGCTGACCCTGAGCGCGCAATCGGGCAGCACCCTCACCGACGTCGAAGATCAGCGCCACCAGATCAGCCAGATCGCCGCGGCCGCCACCCAATTGGCCGCCACCTCCCTGGGCGTTGCCAGAAGCTGCGAGCAGGCGGCCGACAGCGCCCGGCACACTCGCCGTATCGCCGAAGACAGCAGCCGCGACAGCCAGCGCACCACCGCCAGTATCCAGCAACTCAACCAGCGCCTGAGCGACACCGCCAATGCCCTGGAACAGGTCAGCCAGCAGGGCCAGCAGATTCAATCGGTGGTCGACACCATTCGCGGCATTGCCGAGCAGACCAACCTGCTGGCCCTTAACGCCGCCATCGAAGCCGCCCGCGCCGGCGAGCAAGGGCGAGGGTTTGCAGTGGTCGCCGATGAGGTGCGCAGCCTGTCGCAACGCACCCAGGCGTCCACCGCGCAGATCGCCGGCACGGTGGACAGCCTGCGCGCCACGGTCAGCCAGGCCGTCAGCCTGATGGGCGCCGCGTGCGAGCAGGCGCTCACCGATGCCGAATCCGTCACCGGCCTGGGCACGCGCCTGGGGGAAATTGCCGGTGCGGTGCAGCACGTCACCGACACCTTGGCGCACATCGCCGCCGCCGTGGAAGAACAGGCTGCGACGGCGGACGAAGTGAGCGGCAATATCCAGCAGGTCGACCAGGCGGCCGGGCGCCTGCTCGACGGCGCGCGGGCGGTCAATCAGGCTGCCGACAGCCTGAGCCAGGGCAGCCGGGCGTTGAGCGACAACACGGCGCGGTTTCGATTGGGATGACGTCCATTCAGGGCACTCCATCGCCGTGTTGTAGTCTTCTCCTTAACCCCAATGGAGCTGCTTGCCTATGATTACCGTCCATCACCTCAACAATTCCCGCTCCCAGCGCATCCTCTGGCTGCTGGAGGAGTTGGGCCTGCCTTACCAAATCAAGCGCTACCAACGCGACCCGAAAACCAACCTCGCGCCACCCGAGCTCAAGGCGATTCATCCCTTGGGCAAATCGCCGGTGATCGAGGACGGGGCCCGCGTATTGATTGAGTCGGCGGCCATTATCGATTACCTGATTCGTCGTCACGGCAAGGGACGGCTGCAACCCGATCCGGCCAGCGCCACCTACGACGATTATGTGCAATGGCTGCATTTTGCCGAAGGCTCGGCCATGCTGCCGCTGATGCTCAACCTCTACGTCGGGCGCCTGGGTGAAGCCGGCGCGCCGCTGCACCCGCGCATTGAATCGGAGTTGGGCAACTACCTTGGTTACCTCAATGACGTGCTTGGGCAAACGCCGTATCTGGTGGGTGACGAACTGACGGGTGCGGACATTCAGATGAGCTTTATCGGCGAAATCGCCAGGGCCCAGGGCAAGTTGCAGGCGTATCCGAACCTTTCGGCGTGGGTGGACAGGCTTCAGCAGCGACCGGCTTATCGCAAGGCGGTGGAGCAGGGTGGCGAGTACGCGTTTGCTAAATGAATGTGTGTGAGTGAACGGTTGAAGACTGGATGCGGATTCAGTGTGGGAGGGGGCTTGCCCCCGATGGCGGCCTCTGGGCCGACCAGGATGCCGGATCAGACCGAGTACATATCCGTTTCTGCGGTAACGGCTGCTATAGGTTCCGCTTTTACAGCGGCTCACTTTTGAAAAGCGCAAAAGTAAGCAAAACGCTCTTGCCCCACCACTCGGCACCTCGCTT
>NZ_CVTK01000049.1:0-43463 GCF_900004785.1 Pseudomonas sp. 28 E 9
GTCGCGTTGCCCTCCGGATCAATCCTGCGGATGACATCGCCTTGCTCATTACGCTCGTATTTCCAGACCGCCTCACCACGCCGCACGACCCGTACGAAACCATTGTCATGCTCGTAGGACGTCGGCTCATCCTCACCCGGAAACAGCGCGACCAAGCGACCGGCGGCGTCGTACTGATACGCCGTCACCGCGCCCAGCGGGTCCTGCTCGACGGTCAGTCGGCCCTTGTCGTCGTAGGATTTGAAATGTCGGGCGCCGTCGGGATCGATGCGCTGTACCAGTCGCGCACGCTGGTCATGCACGTAAACTTCCTGGCTGCCATCGGCGTTGTGCACGTTGACGCTGCCGTCATCGCCCCATACATACCGCGTGTCCATCTGCGAAAAACTGGCCCAGTGCCGGACACAGCGCGCGGCTTTACCAGACCTTTCCCACGCCCAGAAGAAACTCGCCCCACCGGCCAACTGCCGCTCAAGAATGACGTGCTGTTCATCGTACCGATAAACCTCGCGTTCACCGACGGCATTGGTCGCCGACACCAGTCGTCCGGCGTCGTCGTAGGCGTAGGAAACGACGTTCTGCTCGGTCACCCAAACGAAGGGTTCATGGCCTTTGGCGCGATGAACCTGGTAGTCCACCGCCACAATCCGACCCAGCGCGTAGCGCAAGAGCAAAGAGCGCCCCGCGCCGTTATCCAGTCGCTCAATGCACCCCAACCGGTCCCGGAAAATACGCAGCCGGTTGTCATACGCATCGCTGATCGCCGTCAGCACGCCGTCGCAAAAGTGATAAAACCGAGAAGCCTGGGCCAGCACCAACTCGTCAGGAACCGAGCCCAAGTAGATCGCCGCTTCCGCCAGGCTATTGGTAATCGCCGGCCGAGCCGCCGTCGGCAAGGGCAGGGTGGTCGAGCGATTCTCATGGTCGGTCCACACCACCGAATCGGCTGACACAGAAAGCCTGTGCGCCAGCGCATGACTCCAGCCAAACCCCAGCCCGCAGTCCACGTCCACCGCACTGGTGCGGTACAAGCGCGTCCACTCGAACGGCAAGATCCCATCCAGCGCGCCGTCGGTCAGGGTCAGCAGTTCCTCGCCGGTGACCATCGACACCGGGCAACCGTGGGTAACGGTCTTGTCCGCAGAAGCCGCCGCATCGCCCTTCGGATTCGACGCCACGGCCGGCACATCATCCACCGGCTCCTGGCGCACCAACGCCGTACGCTGCGTCTTGTTGCGCACCATCGGCACCGCGTTCGAAACCAACTGCTCGCCTGCCTTCAACGGCGCCACCGGCACCGCTTTGACCGGCGTCGCCGCACTCAGCAACAGAGGCTTGGCCGCCTGCACGTGAGTTTCCAGCCCAGGCCCCGGCACCTGCCTGGCCAGCAACTCCAACAGCGCCCGCGCCCGCCCGGACTTGATAGAACTCAACACCTGAGCCCCCAGCCGAAGCTGCACCCCCAACCCCCGCGTGGCCCATATCAGCAAAAGATTGATCAGGACTTCGCCGGTGAGCTCACCCAGCAGTTCGTACATCTCGGGCGGCGGCAGCAGGCGGATCCAGCTGACCATCGCCGACAAATAGATAAACAGCAGCGGCTCGTCGCTGAGCACCAGAAAGCCTTGGGCGAGCGTGTCTTTACCCAGTTTCAGCAGTTCATCGAGTTCGGCCTGGGAAAGGTACTGCAGCAGCTTTTCGCTGTTGGACTTAAGGTTCGCCAGCAGGTCGTACAGCTCGGTGATGTTGTCCCACAGGTTGTAAAACGCCTGGCCAATCCCGCTTGCAAAGGCCGCACCCTGTTTCGCGCTGCGCTTGAAGGGCGGGGCTTTGGCAAAATCGGCCCATTGAGGCTCGAAGCGCTCGCGCCACTGCTTGCGCAGATCCGCTTCCAGCCCGGCAATCACCGACTGGTAGGACGCATACAGCGCCTTGACGTGATCTTTGGAAACATTGGGGTAGAAAGTGACTCGGTATCGCTGGTCGCGGGTGCACTCAGGGACTTGAAGGATGCCGCTGGGGCCGATGGTGCGGTGCAGCGGCGCGCCAAAGGGCGTGCCGTCCGGTGTAATGGCTTGCAGCGTGACCGGCGTGTTGCCGATGGGGACGAAGCGCGTGCTCTCGAACAGATGCACCAGGGTCAGCCCACCCTGGGCCTTGCATTGAGCGACGGTGCGACTGGGCGTGTCGGAAGAGATCGGCGCAACCAGTGCGACCTTGTCCCCGACCTTGAACACCTGCTCGACTTCCAGTGCCGAGCCACTGAAAAAGCTGTCGGCCCAGGCATCGAACGTGTTCAGGCAATTGCGCAAATCCCGCAGCACGCGTTCAACATCCGGCGCTTCGGGGTCCATGGGTGCCAGGACGAAGCTGGCCAGCGCCGGAATCAAAACACAGCCCCAATAACCGGGGCTCTAACGAAAAGAACCATCTGCAATCCCTCGCACTGAATAATCAGGCGAGGGACTTTGCAGCGGTTTGCGGGGCAGGGGAGTAGAGCTTATCCGGCAGTTACGTGGGAAGTTTCAACAACTCTGTCGCGCAGCACCAGGCTGCACAGCGCCGGCAAAAACAACAGCGTCAACACCGTGCCCACCAGCACTCCGCCGATCAGCACATAGGCCAGGGACGACCAGAACACCGACAACGTCAGCGGAATAAAGGCCAGCGCCGCCGCCAGGGCGGTGAGGATCACCGGTCGCGCACGACGCACGGTGGCTTCGACAATCGCTTCGCGTATGGGCATGCCGTGGTCCTGGTTCTGGCGAATCTGGTCGGTGAAGATCAGTGTGTTGCGCATCAGAATCCCGCCGATGCCGATCAGCCCGAGAATCGCGTTGAACCCGAACGGCTGGTTGAACAGCAGCAAGGTCGGCACCGCGCCAATCAGGCCCAGCGGCGCCGTGGCGAAGACCATGAACATCACGCCGAAGGAGCGCACCTGGAACATGATCACCGTGAGCGTCAGCAGGATCATGATCGGGAACAGTGCCGCCAGGGCGACGTTGGCCTTGGCGCTTTCTTCCACCGGGCCGCCGATATCGATGTGGTAACCGGCAGGCAACTTGGCGATCAGCGGCTGCAGGTCCTTGTACACGGCCATTTCCACGTCGGGCGGTTGTACGCCGTCGATGATGTCGGCGCGCACTTCCACCGTGGTCGCGCGGTTGCGGCGCTTGAGGATCGGTTCTTCCATCACCGCCTGGAAATGCCCCACCTGCGCCAGCGGCACCGAGGTGCCGGCGCTGTTGGTCAGGGTCATGTTGTTGAGGTTGCCCAGGTCTTCGCGTTGACTGCCCTGGGCGCGGGCCACCACCGACACCGTGCGGTTGCCTTCACGCACTTCGGTGATCGGGTTGCCGCTGAGCAGGGCATTGAGCTGGGACTTGACCTCATCGGGCGTGAAGCCGAGCAGGCGCAGGCGATCCTGGTCCAGCACCAGGCGATAACCGCTGGCGCGCTCGCCCCACTCGAGAAAGGCGTCGCGGGTCAGCCTGTTGTCGGCCACCACTTGACGCACCTGCTCGGAGAGCCCGCGCAGCACGTCCAGGTCCGGCCCGGACACACGGAACACCACCGGGAACGGCACCGGCGGGCCGAACACCAATTGCGTGACGCGCACCCGCGCCGCTGGAAACTCACCGGCGGCGATGCGTTCGCGCATGCGCACTTTCAACGCATCGCGGGCGTGGGAGTCCGGGGTTTGCACAATCAACTTGGCGAACGCCGGGTCTGGCATCTCAGGGTTCAACGACAGGAAAAAGCGCGGAGCGCCACCGCCCACATAGGTGTCGACCATGCTCGTCTGCGGTTCCTGCAGCAACGCTTTCTCCACCTGCGCCGCCACCGCTTCCGTGCTTTTGAAGGCGCTGCCGGGGGGCATGTACACCTCCAGGATCAGCTCCGAGCGGTCGGAGTCAGGGAAGAACTGTTTCTTCACCACTGCCATACCCAGGCCGCACAGCACAAACGCCGCCACCACCATCCCGGTCACCAGCCAGCGCCCGCGCACGCAGATCTCCACCAGGCTGCGCAGTTTCTGGTAGTAGCGCCCGGCGTAAATCGCATCGTGCCCGCCGGGCACCGGCTTGATCTGCGGCAACAGCTTCACGCCCAGATACGGGGTGAACACCACCGCCACCAACCAGGAGGAAATCAGGGCAAAGCCCACGATCCAGAAGATGTTCCCGGCGTATTCGCCGGCCCCGGAGCGCGCGAATCCCACGGGCAGGAAGCCGATGATCGTCACCAGCGTGCCGGTCAGCATGGGCGCCGCCGTGGAGCTCCAGGCGTAGGTGGCCGCATGGATGCGGTCGAAGCCTTCCTCGAGTTTCACCACCATCATTTCAATGGCGATGATCGCGTCGTCCACCAGCAGGCCCAGGGAAATGATCAGGGCGCCGAGGGTCACGCGGTCGAATTCACGCCCGGTGACCAGCATGATCACGAATACGATCGACAGCGTCAGCGGCACCGCCGCCGCCACCACCAGCCCCACACGAAAGCCCAGGGCCAGCAGGCTGATCAGCATCACCACGGCCAGGGCGACGAAGAACTTGAGCATGAACTCGTTCACCGCCAGGCTGATGTTTTTTGCCTGGTCGGACACCTTGGCGAAATTCACGCCCAGGGGCAGGTCGGCCTGGATCCGGGCTTCCTGGGCTTGCAGACGCTTGTCCAGCTCCAGGCCGTTCCAGTGCTTCTCCATGATCACCCCGAGCATCAGCGCCGGGTCGCCCTGATGACGGATGCGGTAGCTGGGCGGGTCTTCATAGCCACGCCGCACCGTCGCCACATCGGCGATGCGCAGCACGCGGCCATTGACTTGCAAGGGCACGTTCTCGATCAGCGCCAGGCTGTCGAAGGCGCCATCGATACGGATATAGGCGCGGGCGCCGGCGGTTTCGACGAAGCCCGAAGGCGCCACGGCGTTCTGCGCGGCGAGGGCGGCGAAGATCTGTTCGGGCTTGATGCCCAGGGTCGCCAGGCGCTCATAGGAGAACTCGACGAATACACGCTGGGCCTGTTCACCGAGGATATTGACCTTCTTCACCCCCGGCAGGTTGAGCAGGCCCTGGCGCAGCGCTTCGGCCATTTGCACTTGCTGGCGATGGGGCAGGTGTTCGGCCTCCAGGGCGTACAGCGCAAAGTACACATCCGAATATTCATCGTTGAAAAACGGCCCGATCACGCCTTTGGGCAGGTTCGCGGCTTCGTCGCTGAGCTTTTTACGGGTCTGGTAGAACAGGTCCTGTATTTCGCTCGGCCGCGTGGATTCGAGGAAGGTCATGCGCATCGAAACGAAACCCGGCTGGGCGATGGTCTCGACGCGGTCGTAGTAGTCGAGTTCCTGCAGGCGCTTTTCCAGGCGGTCGGCCACCTGCTCCTGCATTTCCTCGGCGGTGGCGCCGGGCCAGGCGGCGGTGATGGTCATGACCTTGACCGTGAACGACGGGTCTTCGGCGCGCCCCAGTTTGCCGAACGCGAAGATCCCGGCGGCGATGATCGCGATGATCAGGAACAGCGTGACGGCGCGGTGCTTGACCGCCAGTTCCGAGAGGTTGATTCCACGCATGCTCATTGGTCCTGTTTGCGGTTGAGGGCCAGCGCCTGGGCGGGCAGCAGGCGCACCCGGTCACCGCTGTGCAGCAGGTGCGCGCCGAGGGCGACGATGGTTTGGCCAGGCGTGACGCCGCTGTCGAGCAGCGCCTCTTCCTGGCCGAGGCTGGCGACTTTCACCGGGGCAAAACTGATCGTGTTGTCGTCAGCGATCAGCCACACGCCGGTGCCTTGGCCCGCGTCCTGCAAAGCACCGATGGGCACGCGGGTTTGCTGGGCCTGGCCGTCACCTTGCAGGCGCAAGGTAATGGTGGAACCGAGGGCGAAACGCTCGACCGGGCCGTGCAGCACGTAGCGCGCGCGGTAGGTGCGGGTGGTGGGGTCGGCGCTGGCGGACAGCTCGCGCAGCGTCGCGGTAACGGCCTGGTCCGGCGCACCGAACGGGAAGGCCAGGGCGTTTTGCGCAGCCCGGGCGCGTTGCTGTTCCGGCAGGTTGACGATGGCTTCGCGGGCACCGTCATGGGCCAGGCGCGCTACGATCTGCCCTTCGGCGACCACCTGGCCGCGATCAGCCAGCATGTCGGTGATGATGCCGTCGCCATCGGCCTTGAGCACCGAATAGGTGCGACGGTTCTCGATCTGGCTGGCATCCGATTGCGCCGCCGCCAGTTCCGCTTCGGCAACGCGCAGGTTGGTCGCCGACTGGTCGAAGATCTGCCGCGACACCGCGCCGGTGCTGGCCAGGCGTTGGTAGCGGTTTTCGTCGTCACGGCGCTGGCGCAACTGTGCCTGGGCGGCGTTGACGCGGTTTTTCGCCGAGCGCAACGCCAGTTCGAAGTCGCCGATATCCAGCACCAGCAGCGTGTCGCCACGGGAGACGTGCTGGCCGGGATCGACCTTGCGTTCGATCACTTTGCCGCTGACCCGAAAGCCCAGGTTGCTTTCTGTGCGGGCCGCCACCACCCCGGTATACGCGCTTTGCTGGGTGCCGCCAGCCTCGACCTTGACGGCCAGCACCGGGCGCGGTGGCGAGACTTGGGCGGCGTTGTCGGCCTGGCTGTTGCAGCCGCTGAGGATCATCAACAAGGCCAGGGGCGTGAAGAGGCGCAGGTGGAGAGGGGGCATGACGGACTCCTGGGTGATCATGGGGAAAAAATTATGGACATAATTTTTTGCTCATATTATGGTCGAAATATAAATTAATCCAGCCCCCGGATATTCCCCATGGCAAACACCCCGGCACCTTCACGCAGCTTGTTGTTCTTGTTGGTTGCCCTCACCGCATTGGGTGAAGTCTCGACGCAACTGATCATCCCGGGCCTGGGCGCCATCGAGCAGGCGCTGGCGGCGCCGCCAGGCTCGGCGTTGATGGCGCTGTCGGCGTTTGTCGGCGCATTCGGTCTGGGGCAGTTGCTGTTCGGGCCACTGTCGGACCGCATCGGCCGCCGCCCGGTATTGCTCGCCGGTCTGACGCTGTATGTGCTGGCGACGCTGTCGATGCTGCTGGTCACCGACATTCACCAATTTATCGCCGCCCGCGTACTGCAGGGCCTGGGCGCATGCGCCGCGCTGGTGCTGGCGCGCACCGTGGTGCGTGACGTATGGAAAGCCGAGGCAGGCCCGGCCCTGGCGCTGACCATGATCGGCATGCTCTATGCCATCGTGGTGGCACCGATGGCGGGCGGTTTGCTGATCAAGCTGTTCGGCTGGCATGCGCCAATCATTCTCGCCCTGATGATCGGCAGCGTCGTGTGGCTGCTGGCGGTGCTGTTCTTTCGCGAGAGCAACCATTACCTCGACCCCAAGGCTGCGCATTGGCGCACCCTCGGCGGGCAGTACCTGGACTTGCTCAAGGGCCGCCCGTACCGCGCCTACGCGGTGGCCCTGGCTTGTACCTACGGGGCCATGTTTGCGGTGATTGCCGGTTCGTCGGCGGTGTTTATCAACCTGCTGGGCCTGAGCAGCCTGGAGTACGGCATCAACTTTGGCCTGATCGTGTCGATGCTGATCGTCGGTTCCACCTATACCCGGCGCAATATCCTGCGCCTCGGGCCGCAGCGGATTGTGACGATGGGCGTGACGCTGGTTGCCGCGGGCGGGGTGTTGGCACTGCTGATTTATGCGCTGTTCGGGCTCTCCGTGGCGGGCCTGGATATTCCCATAGCCCTGGCCACGCTTGGCGGCGGGCTGGTACTGCCTGGTGCGGTCACGGGCGGGGTGATGCCCAACGCCCACCGTGCCGGGCTGGCGGCCGGGCTGATGGGCTTCGCGCAGATGTTCGGCGCCACCTGCAGCGGCGTGCTGTTGAGCCAGCTACGCGATGGCAGCGCGACGCCGATGATCGTCATCCAGGCCGCCTTTGCCGTCACGGCCTTCGTCGCCTTTCATCTACTGCGTCAGCGCACGATCAAAACACTGTCCTATACATAGGACGATCAGGGCTGCTTTCGCCGGCTAGTGCTCTGCGGGTTTGGGACTTATGGTGTAGGCACTTTGGAGGTACACCATGAAAAAACTGATCGGTCTCTACACCAGCCCCCGCGCCCATTGGGTCGGCGACGGCTTTCCGGTACGCACGCTGTTTTCCTACGACACCATGGGCAAACACATCAGCCCATTCCTGTTGCTGGACCACGCCGGCCCGGCCGATTTCACCCCCACCGAAACTCGTCGCGGCGTCGGCCAGCACCCGCATCGCGGCTTTGAAACGGTGACCATCGTCTATGACGGCGAAGTCGAGCACCGCGATTCCACCGGCGCCGGCGGCAAAATCGGGCCGGGCGATGTGCAATGGATGACGGCGGCCAAGGGCATTCTCCATGAGGAATTCCACTCTGAAGCCTTTGCCCGCACAGGCGGGGCATTGGAGATGGTGCAACTGTGGGTCAACCTGCCGGCCAAGGACAAAATGGCCGACGCCGGTTACCAGACCATCGTCAATGGCGACATCCCGGTATTGCCGCTGGCGGGCGACGCGGGGCAACTGCGCCTGATCGCCGGTGACTTCGCCGGTACCCAGGGGCCTGCCCGTACCTTCACGCCCATTGACGTGTGGGACCTGCGCCTCAATCCAGGTAAGGCCGTGACGCTGGACCTGCACGCCGGGCGCAACACCGCGCTGGTGATCCTGAGCGGAACCGTGCAAGTCAATGGCGATGAAGTCGCGCGCCAGGGGCAGTTGGCGTTGTTCGAGCGTGACGGTGACCGCATCACCCTGGAGTCCAACGACGGCGCCAAGGTGCTGCTGCTCAGCGGCGAGCCGATTGACGAGCCCATCGTCGGCCACGGCCCGTTCGTGATGAACACCGAGCAGGAGATCCACCAAGCGTTTGCCGATTTCCAATCCGGCAAGTTCGGGCGGATGCAGGCCTGAAGGCCAGAAGCCTGGCGCAAGCCCTGCGGGAGGGGGCTTGCGCTGAATGCCAGTCTGTTAAGCGTACACCGCCTTTTGTTGGAGCGAGGGGGGCGCCTAGCTCTTGCTCGCGAAAAACGTCAACGATAACGCGTGCCTCCTGAATCAACGCGGCGCCTGTGAGTTTTTCGCGAGCAAGCTCGCTCCTACATAAAGCAGCCGCGCCCACCCGTAACCACGATGCGCAGCGAGTCGCTCTTGATCTGGCTTTTGATCTTGATCTTAGGCGCCCCGTTAAACCACGCTGGCCGAACGCAGGCTTGAATCCGTGGGCAACCCGGCAGGACGCCGGGTTAGCCGCACTGGGCCAGGGATGGCCCATTGCGGCGGCCCACGGATTCAAGCCTGCGTTCGGGCACACCGAGCCTAAGCGAGGTGCCGAGTGGTGGGGCAAGAGCGTTTTGCTTACTTTTGCGCTTTTCAAAAGTGAGCCGCTGTAAAAGCGGAACCCATAGCAGCCGTGACCGCAGAAACGGATATGTACCCAGTCCAACCCAACATCCTGGCCAGCCCAGAGGCCGCCATCGGGGGCAAGTCGAATCGTCGCACCGCCCCTCCCACAGTGGACCGCGGCGTGTCAGTTGAGTAGCCGTCGGCCGGCAGCAAACCCCCTCCCACATTTGCTATACCCGCCAATCCCATTTCATGCGATCTTCTCGGCATTCGCCCTGGAGTCGCCCGGATGCCCTCATTTATCGCTGAAAACCCGATGGTGTGCGCCCTGGCGCTGATCCTCATCGACATCGCCGTATGGCGCCTTATCACCCCCACGCTGGCCAACTGGAAACTCGCCGCGCGGCTGGTGATCTTCGCGGTGTTCAGCGCAGTGTTGTTCAACGACGGCATGAACCCCATGCAGGCGGCGCCCTATGTCGACGACACCGCCCGGCACCTGGCGGCCACGGCCTTGCAGATCGGCTGGTGGCTGTTCGCCGCGCGCACCCTCACGGTCCTGCTCGGCGCGGTGATGATGCAGCGGGTCGGCCACACCGGGCGATTATTGCAGGACCTGATGGGCGCGGTGATTTTCCTGATCGCGATCATCGCCGCCATGGCCTACGTGCTCGACCTGCCGGTCAAGGGCGTGCTCGCCACCTCCGGCGCCGTGGCGATCATCGTCGGCCTGGCGCTGCAAAGCACCCTGAGCGACGTGTTTTCCGGGATCGTGCTCAACACCACCAAGCCTTACCAGATCGACGACTGGATCTCCATCGACGGCACCGAAGGCCGCGTCACCGATATCGACTGGCGCGCCACACGCCTGCAGACCTCCCAGGGCAGCCTGGCGGTGATCCCCAACTCCCTGGCGGCCAAGGCCAAGATCATCAACTTCTCGCGCCCGGCGGACATGTTCGGCCTCACGGTCAGCCTGCAAGTCAGCCCCCATGCGCGCCCGCAAACCGTGATCGAGGCCCTTGAACGGGCGATGCAGGGCTGTCGCGCGCTGTTGGCCAAGCCGGCGCCCAGCGTAGCGTTCAAGGCCTCGGCCAGTGGCGGCGTGGAATATGAAATCAGCGGTTTCGTGCCGGCCATGGGCCTCAAGCGCGAAGTGCGCAACCAGCTTTACGACCTGGCCTTCCGGCATTTGCAGGCGGCGGGCGTGGGGCTGTTGTCCGCCACTGAAGGCAGTACACCCGCCACGGTCTCCGGCGCGCGGGCACTGCTTGAGCGGTCGTCGATCTTCTCCACCCTGCGCCAGGAAGAAAAGGACACCTTCAGCCAGAACATGACCCTGCACACCTACCGCGCCGGCGACATGATCCTGCCGGCGGGGGAGGTCAGCGATCACCTGTTCATCATCGAGTCCGGCGTGGTCTCGGTGATGCTGGTCAAGGGCGGCCACACGTTCGAGGCCGGGCGCATGGGGCCGGGTGAGGTGATTGGCGAATCGGGCATCCTCACCGACCAGGCCACCCTGGCGGATTTCACCGCCAAGACCTTCTGCACGCTGTACCGCATCGAAAACGAATACCTCAAGCCTTGCCTGGATGCGCGCCATGACATCGGCGAAGCCATGAAGGCGCTGCTCGACTTCCGCGTGCACGCCGCCCAGGCGCTGACCGAAGACGCGCCGGTGGTGCCGGTGAAGAAAGGTTTCCTGCAGTGGTTGAGGAGCCGTGGCCTGTAGATTGGTCACCTGTTCTTCGCCCGGATTGGCTATTTCTCCAGAACGCCCAGGTGACTAATCTGCGCACCAATCCCACCGTTCTGGAGTTCCACCATGCAAACCCGTACCGATTTCTACACCGCCTCCCCGGACGCGATGAAGGCCATGCTGGCCCTGGAGGCGGCAGTCGGCAAACTGTCCATCGAACTGCCGCTGCTGGAACTGGTGCGCCTGCGCGTCTCGCAAATCAACGGCTGCGCATTCTGCCTGGACATGCACACCGCCGATGCGCGCAAGGGCGGTGAAACCGAGCGCCGTCTGTACACCCTGTCGTCCTGGCGTGAAACGCCGTTCTTCACCCCGCGTGAACGCGCCGCCCTGACCTGGGCCGAAAGCCTGACCCTGCTCAGCCAGACCCACGCCCCCGATGAAGACTTCAACGCCCTGGCGGCCGAGTTCAGCGCGCAGGAACAGGTCGACCTGAGTGTGGCGATTGCCACCATCAACAGTTGGAATCGCCTGGCGGTGGGTTTTCGCAAGATGCCCAAATAATCAGAAACTCACTGATGCACTCAAGCGCGCCGTCAACGGCGCGCCCTGGAACAGGTAGTCATCGCCCATGTACTCGCCGGCGTCGCGCCAGTAGCGCTTGTCGAACAGGTTGTCGACGCTCAGGCGAAACACGGTTTCATAGCCATCGACTTTGGTGGTGTAGCGGCTGCCGATATTGACCACCGCATAATCGCCCACTTCCACATTGCCGGTGCGGTTGGCGTACTTTTTGGCGCTGTATTGCACACCGCCGAGCACCGCCAGGCCATTGACCCACGGCAACGCATAATCGGCGTACAGGCTGGCGCGCAGCGTGGGCACGTTGATCGCCTGGTGGTCTTCATAGTCCGGCGTGCCGCTGCCGCTCACCCGTGCCCGAATCGCGGCCACGCTGGTTGCGATCTGCAGGCGGTCGGTGGCCCAGCCATTGGCGGACAGTTCGATCCCGGTGTTTTTCTGCTGGCCTTGTTGCACGTAGGTGAAGCCGCCACTGTCGGGCTTGGCGTACTGGTAAGCCTGGCGCGTCTGGAACACGGCGGCGGCGAAGCTGATACGGCGCCAGTCGTATTTCACCCCGGCTTCGAGCTGGCGCGAGAGCGTTGGCGCCAGTGTTTCGTCCGCGTTTTTTGCGAACCACGGCGCAGTGCCGCCCAAAGACAGGCCCTTGCTGTAACTGGTGTACAGCGAAACGTTGTCCACCGGTTTGTAGATCAGCGCGGCCTGGGGCAGGAACACGTACTGCTGGGTGTGGCGTGTTTGGTTGCCGGTGACGCCGTCGAAGGCTTTTTCATCCAGGCGCACTTCGCGGCCACCGAGGAGGGTTTGCCATTGCTCGTTGAAGCGGATGCGGTCGGTGACGAACAGCCCGTACTGGCGGCTGTCGAGGTTGCGGTGGCTGTCGTTCAACGGCTTGTCGGTGGGGGTAAAACTCGGCACCTGTTCGTCGATATTGGCGGTGCCAATCATCTCGTTGACCGACTTGCGCTTGTCGATCACCCGGCGAAAGGCGCTGGTGCCGAAGGTCAGTTCATGGCCGATGCCGGCGGTGTCGAACAGGCCGGTCATGGCCGCCTGGATTTCGTCGTCGCGACGCGTATCGTCGGGGCTGCGGTAGTCGTAGACGTCGTAATTGCCTTCGGGGCTGAAGTGGTTCGGCACGCTTGCCGAGCTGCAGCTGGTCGAGCCGTAGCAGCCCCAGGCAAACGAGCTGTAATCGTCAATCACCACCTTGCTGCGCGCCGCGCTGATGTTGCCTTTCCACTGATCGCTGAAACGGTATTCGAATTTGCCGTTGAGGTTCAGTGAATCGATGCCCACCTGCTTGCCCCCGGTCTGATGGCCCAGCAGCTTTTTCGGCGAGGCGTCGTGAGGCACTTCGGTGCCGCCCAGCAGTTGATAACCCGGAACCGAGCGCTGCTGTTTGTTCTGGTACTCGGCATCCAGTTGCAGCACGGCGTCGGGGCTGATGTTCCAGTCAAAGGCCAGGGACACAAAGTCGCGCTGGCCGTTGGCGTGTTCCACGTAGGTATTGAGGTCTTCATGGGCGACGTTGGCGCGCAGGCCAAATTGTTGCTCGCTGCCAAACCAGCCGCCGACATCGGTGGCGAGATAACCGCTGCCGCGATCATCGGTGGACACCGTCACCGAGCGCACCTCCTCAGGGCGCTTGGTCACGTAGTTGATCACGCCGCCGGGTTCGGAAATGCCGCTCTGCAACCCGGCCAGGCCCTTGAGCACTTCGACCTGTTGCTTGTTTTCCAGGGCGACGTTCTGCTCGCCGGTGATGGTGCGCCCATTGATCTTGTAGCTGCTCGCCGCATTCAGCGAGAAACCACGCACCACGAAGTTTTCGTAGTAGCCGATGGGCGCGTAGCTGTCGCCCACCGAGGCGTCGTTGCGCAGCACTTCGCTGAGCAGGCGGGCTTGCTGGTCCTTGATCAAGGCTGCGTTGATCACGCTGATGGAGGCCGGGGTATCGAGCAGGGGCGCTTCATCGAAGCCGCCGACCGCGGCGGTATCAGTGCGATAACCGGACTCATCCTGGCCCTGGACCTTCACCGCCGGCAGTTCGATCTGCGCCGCCAGGCTATTACCGATGCCGCCACTGAGGAGCAGGCCGAGGGCGAAATGTGACGTGACGACGGGACGAAAACGCAAAACCATGGGCAAGGCCTTAAAGCGCTGGGCGGGGGGCGCATAAGCTAGGGGGAAGTGCGGGACTTTACAAGATGCCCGTAAGGACTCGGTCAAAATGTGGGAGGGGCCTTGCCCCGATGCCAGTCTGTAGGAGCGAGCTTGCTCGCGAAAAACTCACAGGCACCGCGTTTATTCAGGAATCACGCGTTATCGTTGACGTTTTTCGCGAGCAAGCTCGCTCCTACAAAATGCCTTGACTGACTGGCATCAGGGCTTGCCCCTCCCACAGTGTGGATCACGTCAGGCTTGGGCACCGCACCGCTGCGCAATATGTTGCGTGCTGTCCCCGAACGCGAAGCATCGGCGCATACTCCAACTGCCTTCTGGCAGGCGCTGCGCGAGGTGCAGTTGATTTCACCTCGCGCGCCTCTGCCGCGTTAACTTCAGGAGTTCAACCATGAAAATCGATGTAAGCGGCAAAGTGGCGATCGTCAGTGGCAGCACCGCCGGCATTGGCCTGGGCATCAGTCAGGCCCTGGCGCAATCCGGCGCCACCGTGGTGGTGATCGGGCGTGACAGCGGCAAAGTCGACGCTGCGTTGGCGGGCATTCGCCAGGCGGTGCCGGGCGCCAATCTGCGTGGGCTGGTGGCCGACCTGGGGACGGCCGAAGGCGCCGAGGTACTGTTCGCCGCCGAACCGCGCGCCGACATCCTGGTCAACAACCTGGGCATCTTCAATGATGTGGATTTCTTCGAGGCGCCGGACAGTGAATGGACGCGCTTCTATGAGGTCAATGTGATCTCGGGCGTGCGCCTGGCGCGGCATTACGTGCCGGGGATGGTCGAGCAGGGCTGGGGGCGGGTGATCTTCGTGTCATCCGAATCCGGCGTGGCGACCCCGGCGGACATGATCAATTATGGCGTGACCAAAAGCGCCAACCTGGCGGTGTCCCATGGCCTGGCCAAGCGCCTGGCAGGTACCGGTGTGACGGTGAACGCGATCCTGCCGGGGCCGACCTTTACCGACGGCCTGGAACACATGCTCAAGGACGCCACGCAAAAATCCGGGCGCACCGCACGGGACGAGGCTGATGTGTTTGTGCGCAGTGCGCGGCCGACGTCGATTATCCAGCGTGCGGCAAATGTGGATGAAGTGGCCAACCTGGTGGCGTACATTGCTTCACCGCTGTCGTCTGCCACCACCGGTGCCGCGTTGCGGGTCGACGGCGGTGTGGTCGACAGCATGGCGATCTGAATTGTATTAATGTTATGGAGTATTCACCGTGGCAACAGCCTCTTCTGTGATTGAAATCCCTGCGTCGGCGGACCAGGTCTGGAACCTGATCGGCGGCTTCAACAGCCTGCCTGACTGGCTGCCCTTTATCGCCAGGAGCGAGCCGGGCGAAGGCGGCCGCGTGCGCCACCTGCATACCGCTGATGGCGGCGAGATCGTCGAGCGGTTGCAGACTTTCGACAATGTGGCGCGCACCTACAGCTACACCATTGAACAGTCGCCGTTTCCGGTGAGCGCCTACCTTGCGACCTTGCAGGTTGAAGCCTTGACTGACGCGTCGGCAAAAGTGACCTGGTCCGGTGTGTTCACACCGGTTGCGGGCACCACGGACGCGGCGGTGGAGGAGCTCTTTACCGGCGTGTACGGCGATGGCCTGAAGGCCTTGCGCGCCAATTTTCCCGGCTGACGCCTATCGGGGGTGGGAGCTGCGCTAACGCTCAACAGCTCTCACACTCGACAGATAGGCATGGGCTGCGGCGACGGCCTGCGCAGGCGTTAACGCTGCCGTATCGAGCGTGAAGGGCGGGCTGTCCCAGGCTTCATACTCATGTGCCAGCACCGATGGCCATGTCGGCGGCAACAGTCCTGGAATATCGCCCTCACGGCTTTCCACTCTGCGCCGATGCTCCTGCTGATCAGAACACTCCACCCGGATATCGATCAGTTCGACGCCCGCCGCCATGGCCACGGCCCGCCAAGCCTCACGGCTTTCGCTTACCGGGTTCACACAGTCAGCGATCACCCGCTGGCCCACACGCACATTACTCAATGCCAGCGCATTCGCCACGCCGTAGCCTGCGGCACCCACATCGCCGGCCAGTGCACCAGACTCGCGCAGTGCTTGTTCGATCACATCGATGCGCAGATAAACCGCGCCGATCCGGCGTGCCAACTCCCTGGCAATCGTGGTCTTGCCGGTGCCGGGCAGGCCGCTGAATACGATAAGCATGGTCCACCAATCCTTTTGTAGGAGCGAGCTTGCTCGCGAAAAACGTTAACGATAACGCGTAGCGCCAGGTAAAACCTGTTGCCCTTGCGCTTTTCGCGAGCAAGCTCGCTCCTGCAGGGGTGGTAGAGTAGGGCTGCTCAGTTGACCACAGGACTGCCCATGACTTTACCCTTCGTGAAGATGCACGCCCACGGCGACGACTTCATCATCATCGACCGCCGTGGCCAGGATAACCCCATTACCCCGCAAATCGCCCGGCGCCTGGGGGATCGACATACCGGTATCGGTTTCAATCAGCTCGCCGTGATTCTCGACTGCGAAGACGCCGCCGCCCGCGTGCAGTTCTGGAACACCGACGGCACGCCCCTGCAAACCTGCGGCAGCGCGACACGCGGCGTTGCTGATCGCCTGATGCATGAAACCGGCACCCACGCCATTGTGCTGCGCACCGACCGAGGTTTGCTGACATGCGTGCGCGTCAGTGGCCAGCGCGTCTCGATAGACATGGGCGCGCCTTCGTTGGAGTGGGCCGGCGTGCCGCTGTCCAGGGCGATAGACACCCGCGTGCTGCCTATCGACGGTGAGCCGGCTGCCTGCGGCATGGGCAACCCGCACTGCACGTTTTTCGTGGACGACATCGCCGTCGTCGATGTCCAGGCCATCGGCCCGGCCCTGGAACGTCACCCACTGTTCCCGGCCAGGACCAATGTGCATTTTGTCCAGGTGCTTGACCGCAACCGTATCCGCCTGCGCATCTGGGAACGTGGCGGTGGCGTGCCTTTAGGCTCCGGGTCGTGTTGCTGCGCGGCGGTGGTCAACGGGGTGCGGCGCGGGCTGCTCGATGACAAGGTAGAAGTCGAATGCGACGGCGGCACGCTGACGGTGCAGTGGGACGGGCAGGGCGGGGTGGTATTGACGGGCAGCGTCGAGCCGATCATGCAAGGTACGGCGTACCTGCCTGGAACGTCACGCTGAAGGTGGTGCCGCGCGTCGCGCAGGAGCTAACCGCCACATCGCCGCCGTGCACCCTGGCCAGTTCGCGCACGATATACAGGCCCAGGCCCACGCTGCGCACATCGCTGCCCTGGTGAGTGCCGCGGGTCATGGGCTCGAACAGCCCGGGCAGCAACGTCTGCGGAATCGGCGCGCCGTAGTTGTGTACCGACACCTCAGCGCCCCAGGCACCCAGGCGCGAGGTGATGGTGACCGGCTGTTGCAGGTCGCCATAGGCCACGCTATTGGCGACGAGGTTGCCGATCACCTGCTGCACACGGTCGGCGTCCAGGCACGCATTGCCAAGGCCCTGGGTTTGATGCACCAGCGTGGCTCTGGGGAAGGCCACCCGCAGTTCGTCCACGGCGCGATGAATCACGTCGTGCAGATCCAGCGGTTGGGCCCTGATGGTGATGCCCTGGCCGACCCGGGCCTGGGTGAAGTCCAAAAGGTCGGCAATCATGCGCTGGGCGCGCTCGGACGACTGGTCGATATGCCCAAGCAACTGGAGTTCCTTGGGCGTGCGCTCGCCGCGTCGAAGAAAGTCCGACGCCATGCGGATCGCGGTCAGCGGGTTCTTCAAGTCGTGGCTGACAATCGCCACCATCTGTTCGGCGAACAACGCGCGTTGCTGGGCAATGGCATAGGCTTCGCTCAGTTCGGCCTGGGCCTGGTGCAGGGCCCGTTCGGTGGCGGTTTTTTCCTCAAGCAGCGCTTCGGCCAGCTTGCGTGCGTTGAGCAGCTCGCGCTCGTACTTGTCGCGGTCGGTGGTGCCGAACAGCGCCAGGTCGTACACCACGCCCTCGCCCTCGGCCTGCTGGCGCTCACTGGCATTGAGCAGCACCGTGACTTTGTGCCCGTCGCGATGGCGAATGTCGAGCTTCACCTCGTTGACGCTGCCATGCATGCGCAGCATCGGCGCCAGATGGGTCTGGTAGAAAATCCGTCCGCCCATGGTCAGCAGGTCTTGAAAGCGTTGCCCGATCAGTTGGGCTGCGCTGAGGCCGAGCCAGTCGCTCAAGCGCTGGTTGGCGTGCACAATCGTACCGTCTTGCCGGGTCACCGCCAGGGCACAGGCGGCGTTGTCGAACAGCGCGTCAGCCGGCATTGGCGATTGCCCAGGGCGCCAGAAACGTGTCCATCGCCGCGGCGCACGCCTGGGGCGCACTCATGTGCGGGCAGTGGCCGATGTTGTCCACCAGGTGATAGGTGTTGTTGGGCAGCACGGCATGCAGGTATTCGCCAACGGCCACGGGCGCGATCAAGTCGTCGCTCGACTGCAGGATCAATACGGGCGTGGTCAGGCCGATCACATCCTGGCGGTTGTCCGAAAGAAACGTCACTCGAGCAAATTGCCTGGCGATGTCGGGTTCGGTGCGGCAGAAACTCGCGGTCAGTTCGGCGCTCAGTTCAGGTTGGTCCGGGGCGCCCATGATCACCGGCGCCATGCTGCTGGACCAGCCCAGGTAGTTGCTGTCGAGGGTGTCGAGCAGGTCGTCGATATCGTCGCGCTTGAAACCGCCGACATAGCCGTCGGTGTCGATATAGCACGGCGATGGGCCAATCATCACATGCGCCGCCACGCGCCCCGGGGCGAGACGGTCGGCAAGGGTGCCGATCATTGCGCTGACCGAGTGCCCCACCAGAATCACAGGGCCTTGGGCGTAAGCGTCGATAATTTCGTTGAGATCGCGGGCATAGCCGCCCAACGTCGCGTACTTGTCTTTATCGAACGCGCTGAGGTCCGACAGCCCGGCACCGACCAGGTCATACAGCACCACGCGAAAGCGTTCGAGAAAATGCGGCGCCAGGGCATTCCACATCGCCTGGTTGCAGCCAAAGCCATGGGAAAACACCAGGGTCGAAGCCCCTTGGCCCATCACACTGACGTTGTTGCGGTGACGTAGGTCCATGGCGTTCTCGTAGATGGCTTAGTGCTATGCGGCGTAGCGGCAGTTTAGAGAGTCGCGGGCCCTGGGTCACGCGCTTGCACGCAGATAGGGTAAAGTCGGCGCCTTCAGGAAGAAACTTCAGGTAACAATACATGATGGTGATGCTACGGCAATCAGTCTTGAGCGTGCTGGTTCTGGTACTGGCCAGTCTGTTGATCACCGCCAGGGCCGACACTTCGCCTATCGGCGTTGCGCTTGACCAGCGCGTCATTGACCTGACCAACACCCTCGACGCGGACAGCGTCCAGCGCCTCAAGCAGCAACTGGCCGACCTGGAGCAGCGCAAAGGCGCGCAGGTCGCCGTATTGCTGGTGCCCAGCACCGGTGATACCGCCATCGAAGACTATGCCAACCAACTGTTCCGCGCCTGGAAACTGGGGCGCAAGGACGTCGACGACGGCATCCTGCTGGTGGTGGCCAAGAACGATCACACATTGCGCATCGAGGTGGGGTACGGGTTGGAAGCCACGGTCACCGACCTGCTGGCCCATCGCATCATCGAAGAGCGCATCACGCCGGCGTTTCGCCAGGGCGACTTTGCCGGCGGTGTTCAACAGGGCGTGGACGCGCTGACGGTGCTGGTGGACGGCGGCGACCTGCCCGAGGTGGCCGCGCCCCGGATCAATCCGCAATTTTTCGCGCTGCTGGCGGCACTTGTGCTGGGCGGTCTGCTAGGTGTGCTGCTGGCTTCCGGCAAATTGCACTGGCGAAAGGCGTTGATCGTTGCGGTGGTGGCCACGCTGTTGCTGACGCTGCTGGGCGGAGGTCAGGAATGGCCGATGTTTCTGTTTATCATACCGTTCACCTTGTTGATTGGCGGTGCCCTGTTTGGCGCATTGTGGCAGGTGCGGGCGCTGTTCTACGGCGTGATCGGGTTGTTGGTCTATATTGCCGCTCTGGTGGTGGCGGACCGCTACGTGGACGTCAGTTTCATCCATTGGCTGCTGTGGCCGGTGTGCGTGTTGGTGGTGCTGGGGTTGTATCTCGTGCTGCTGCTGATCATGCGGCACACCTGGCGAACCAGCCGCACCGGTTTTATCGTGCGACTGGTAGCGGCGGTCGTGGTGTATGGGGTGGCCGGGCTGGTGATCGATCACGGCCGCGACGGCTGGCTGCTGGCGTTCCCTATCGCGTCGTTCGTGGCGTTGATTCTTTTCGGCAAGGTCGGCGAGGGTTCGGGGTCTGGGTCGGGCGGTGGCTCCGGTTCGAGCTCCAGCGGCTCCAGCTCCAGCAGCAGCTCGTCCGGTGGGGGCGGTTCCAGCGGCGGCGGCGGGGCGTCGGGGAGTTGGTAATGATGCCCATGGCGCCACTCAGATCCAAATGTGGGAGGGGGCTTGCCCCCGATAGCAGTGGTTCAGTCAATACCTACAGTGACTGACACACCGCCATCGGGGGCAAGCCCCCTCCCACAGTTTTGACCGAGTTGGGCATGCCAGGTTGGTCGGATGCAGTTCTTTCAAAAACAGAAAACCGAGACTCTGTATCAAACCCCACTCACCAACTTCCCGCCATCCATCCGGCGCTTATACGCACTGTCCCGACTCGCCAACCAGAAGTACAACGGCGACGTCACCACCAACCCCACCACCCACGACAGGTCCGCGCCGTTGATGTGTTCGGAGATCGGCCCTACGTACAGCGGCGTGTTCATGAACGGAATCTGCACCGCGATGCCCACCGCATACGCCAGCAGCGCCTGGGGGTTGTACTTGCCGTAGATGCCGCCGTCCACGCGGAAGATCGAGGCAATGTCGTATTGGCCTTTGTGGATCGCGTAGAAGTCGATCAGGTTGATCGCGGTCCACGGCACCAGCACTACGAGCAGCACCAGCACCATGTCGACGAAGTGGCCGATGAAGTCCTTGGAGGCGAACACCGCCGCAATTGCGCAGGCCACCAGCACCACAATCGAGATCACCGCGCGGCTTTTCGCCGTGGGGATCCAGCGGTAGGCGAAGGTCTGCACCAGGGTGATGATCGACAGCACCGCGCCGTACAGGTTGAGGGCGTTGTGGCTGATCACGCTGAGCAGAAACAGCACCAGCATCAAGGGGCCGATGGAACCGGTGGCGAGCTTGACCGCCTCCATGGTGTCCATGCCGACGGGCGTGGCGAGCACGGCGACGGCGCCGAAGATGAAGGCCAGGCTCGAACCCAGGGCCGAACCCAGGTAGGTGGTCCAGAAGGTGGCGGCGACGGGCACATCGGCGGGCAGATAGCGCGAGTAATCCGAGACGTACGGCGCAAAGGCGATCTGCCACAGCGCGGCCAGGGACACGGTGGCCAGCCAACCGGAAATGTTGAAGCTGCCACGGGTCAAAAAGTCGCTGGTCTGCACGTGGGTAAAGATGTAGCCGAAGCCCAGCACGATGCCGGCGCCGAGTACCCAGGTGCCGATACGGTTGAGCACATGAATGAAGCGATAGCCGATGATGCCGATGATCCCGGAACCGATGGCGCCGATCACGATGCCAACCGGCACCGGTACCGCATCGACCACGCCGTGCAGGGACTTACCGGCCAGCACAATGTTGGAGGCGAAGAAGCCGATGTACATCACGCCGGCAATCACCACCACCAACAACGCGCCAAGGGAGCCGAACTGGGCACGGCTCTGGATCATCTGCGGAATGCCCATCTGCGGGCCCTGGGCCGAGTGCAACGCCATCAACACACCGCCGACCAAGTGGCCGACCAGGATGGCGACGATGCCCCACACCAGATTGAGGTGGAACAACTGCACCCCCAGGGCGCCGGTCACGATCGGCAGCGGTGCGATGTTGCCGCCGAACCACAGGGTGAACAGGTCTCTTACCTTTCCATGGCGATCTTCCGGGGGCACGTATCCAATCGTGTGTTTTTCGATAAGCGGGGCGGAGGATGTTGCAGTGGTAACCATGACGAGCTCCAAGGCAAGGTGAGTACGTGGACGTACTTCGCTGTGCGCAGCAACGGCGGCGCTTTGTTGTTGCAGCGATCATCTGCAATGGACACGGGGAGGTAAATTAGTAAGTTTGTTGCTACAGACCTTAAAAAAAGTATCTCGCGGTGATTTTTGCTCCGGTATGTTGCATGGGCTCGGATCGATAAAAAAAGCCGGCTTTTCCTGCACTGGTCTGGGGCAGAACACCCTGTTTTTCGGAGGCCCGATGGCTGCCTACAACCTGCGCCAACTCAGATATTTCGTCACCACGGCCGAATGCGGCAGCGTCGCCGAGGCGTCGCGCAAGCTGTATATCGCGCAGCCGTCGGTTTCCACGGCGATCAAGCAGTTGGAAGACAGTTTCGGCGTGCAGTTGTTTATCCGGCATCACGCCCAGGGCGTGTCCCTGACCCCCAGCGGCGCGCGGTTCTATCGCAAGGCGCTGGAGCTGTTGCGCGTGGCCCATGAGTTCGAACAGAACGCCTTGGCCGACAATGATGTGGTGGCCGGGCAGATCGATATCGGCTGCTTTGAAACCGTGGCGCCGCTGTACCTGCCGCGCCTGATCGCCGGTTTCAAGGCGCGTTGGCCGGGAGTGGAGATCCGTATTCGCGATGGTGAGCAACAGGAGCTGGTACAGGCGCTGACCGCCGGCACCATCGATGTGGCGATGCTGTTCGAGCACGACCTGGGCGGCTCCATCGAAACCACGCCGCTGATGCCGCCGCAGCAGCCGTACGCGTTGTTGCCGGCCGATCATCGCTTTGCCCGGCAGGCCAAAGTGTCGTTGGCGGACCTGGTACTGGAACCGATGATCCTGCTGGACGTGCTGCCCAGTCGGACCTACTTCGTGAGCATCTTTGAAGAACGCGGGTTGACGCCGAATATCGTGTTCAGCTCGCCGTCCATCGAGATGGTGCGCGGGATGGTGGGGCGTGGGTTCGGGTTTTCGATCCTGGTGACCAAGCCGTTCAGCGAGTACACCTATGATGGGCAGCAGGTGGTGTGTATTCCGTTGGTGGAAACCGTCACCGGCTCCGGGTTGTCGGCCGTCTGGCTCAAGCGCGCACCGCTGACCAAACCGGTGCAGTTGTTCGTCGATTACTGCCGCAAAGAACTGGCGCGATTACTCGGGTAAAAACACAGGGTCCAATGTGGGAGGGGGCTTGCCCCCGATTACGGTGGATCAGCTACAGATAAGTTGACTGATACACCGCTATCGGGGGCAAGCCCCCTCCCACATTTGATTTGTAGTGCATTCAGAGGCGGATGGCGTCGAGCATCCGCTGCAACATCGCATCGCAACCCTTGAGCTGTTCCAGGCTGACAAATTCATCCGGCTTGTGCCCCTGGTCCATGCTCCCCGGCCCGCACACCACGGTGGGGATGCCGACTGCATCAAACAGCCCGCCCTCGGTGCCAAACGCCACGGTGCCGAACGCCTTGGAACCGGAAAACGCCGCAATCAGCTCGGCGGCCTGGCTGCGCTCATCGGTGGCCAAGCCCGGGTAGGCCGACAACTCGGTGAACCGGATCGAACTCTGCCGGCTCACGGCCTGCATGCGCGGCAGTACCTCTTGCATGGCGTAGGCTTGCAACGCCTCGGCCACTTCACCCGGGTCCGTCGAGGGCAGGGCACGTACTTCAAAATCAAACCGGCAATCGGCCGGCACGATATTCAGGGCCTTGCCGCCGCTGATCACTCCGGTCTGCACGGTGCTGAACGGCGGATCGAAGCGCGGGTCCTGGCGTGCGCGCAAGCGTTGGCCGATACGCCCCAGTTCGCCGATCAACTCGGCGGCATGCTCGATCGCATTCACACCGGACGGTGCATACGCTGAGTGACACGCCTCGCCATGCACCTCGCAGCGCATCGCCAGCTTGCCCTTGTGGCCGAGCACGGGTTTGAGCTCGGTCGGCTCGCCGATAATGCACAGCAACGGTTTTACCGGCCGTTGTTCCAGCACGCCAAGCAGCGAACGCACGCCGAGGCAGCCGACTTCTTCGTCGTAGGACAGGGCGATGTGCACCGGCAGGCGCAACGGCGCCTCGATCAGTTCCGGCACCAGCGCCAGCACGCAGGCGATATAGCCCTTCATGTCGGCGGTGCCACGGCCATACAGCTTGCCGTCACGCTCGGTCAGTTGAAACGCAGGCAGGGTCCAGGGCTGCCCATCCACCGGCACCACGTCGGTGTGCCCCGACAGCACAATGCCGGGCAGTTCCACCGGGCCGATGCTGGCGAACAGGTTAGCCTTGCTGCGCGA
Organism: Pseudomonas sp. 28 E 9; assembly: GCF_900004785.1. Lineage (NCBI taxonomy): Bacteria > Pseudomonadati > Pseudomonadota > Gammaproteobacteria > Pseudomonadales > Pseudomonadaceae > Pseudomonas > Pseudomonas sp. 28 E 9. Next base: position 24,145 of record NZ_CVTK01000049.1, read on the forward strand.
TTCGTTGTAGATCAACTCACTGGCCACGCCGAAGCCCGCCAGGTAATCGCGCACAAATTCGATCAACTGCAGGTTGGATTCGCGGCTGGTGGTGTCGAACCCCACAAGGTTCTGCAGCAGTTCGCGGCTGCGGCTCATCGCTCGTCCCCGGCCACGCCGTAGCCCGGCGAGCGGTCGGGGGCGAGCGCGCGGTCGATGTAGTCCTGCACTTGCGGGCGGTAGGCGTCCCAGAGTGTTTGCAGTTCGTCGATGGGCGCTTCATCGGCCCAATCCACGCGCAAGTTGATGATCGGCCAGGTCAGCTCGCCCACCACCACCAGCGCAGCCGAATGCACTGGACCTGCTTCGCCGCCAGCGGCGATGGCGGCATGCATGGCCGCCAGCAAGCGGTCGGCCAACTGGCCTTCGCCGTGCTCGAAAGCCTGGACCATTGCTTCGATCACCCCCCGGTCAGCGAGCATATTGCCCGCCGCTACGCACTGTTCGCCCGACACGGCGTTGTGGGTGCCCAGGGTTTCGCTGCCGCTGAAATGCACGCTGCGGCCCAGGTGATCGATCGCGGTCAATTGCCGATATTGGCTGTAGCCGTTGCGCGTCAAGGCGGTGTCGATGGCATCGGCAGGCGTGAGGCCTTGTTCGAGCAAATCGAGCACGTCGGGGCCGAGGGCCGGCAATGTGATGTTTTGCGTAGCGACCGCGCCCACACCGGGGCGCAGCCATGGGCAGCGGGCGCCCACGGCGATGCTCGATGAGCTGATGGCAATGCCCAACTGGCCGGTTTCCGCGCAGCGGCCGACGATTGAAAAGGTCATGGGTGGCTCCTTATTCGGGAATGACCGCGATCACGTCGATTTCCATCAGCCACTGCGGCTGGCCCAGGGCCGAGACCACCAGCCCGGTGGAGATCGGGAACACGCCCTTGAGCCACTTGCCGACTTCCTGATACACCGGTTCGCGGTAGCGCGGGTCGATCAGGTAGGTGGTGGTCTTGACGATATGCGACAGATCCGAGCCCGCCTCCTCAAGCAGCTGCTTGACGTTTTTCATCGCCTGTTCGGCCTGGGCCCGCGGGTCACCAAGGCCCACCAGTTGGCCTTCGAAATCCGTGCCCACCTGGCCACGCACATACACGGTGTTACCGGCGCGCACGGCCTGGCACAGGTCGTTGTCCAGGCTCTGATTGGGGTAGGTTTGCTTGGTGTTGAACATGCGAATACGGGTGTGAGTAGGCATTGTAAAAACTCCGGCAAGGGGATCAGGCGCTGACAGGGGACGGGCGAACCAGCGAGGCGGGCGCGCGGTACTCAAGGTATTGACGCTGGATGGCGATGTGGTCGGCCACGTACTTGGCGTCATGCCACACGCCCCAGATAAACGACGAGCCACGCCGTGACTGCCAGGGCAGCCCGAGGAAATAAATCCCGGCCTCGCTGGACACACCGCGCTGGTGCCGGGGCTTGCCGGCCGCATCGAACGCATCCACCTGGAGCCAGCTGTAGTCCACGGCAAACCCGGTGGCCCAGATGATCGAGGTGATGCCGGCCTGGGCCAGGTCCAGTTCCAGGATCGGCTGCTGGATGCAGTCGGCATCCGGGAACACGCGGCGGGCTTCGGGCTCCAGGGGCAGGTCGAGGCCGTTGCGCTCGATGTAGGCGTCGGCTGCATCCAGCAGGGCCAGGTAGTTCTCATCGCCACGGGCCAGGTTGTCCACCAGGTTGGCTTGGAACGTTGCCACGTTGCCATTGAAGGATTGAGTGAGGCCGACCAACGTCATGCCTTGCTGGGCCAGCTCACGAAAATCAATGGTCTTGCCGCCGTGGGCACCGCTGACGGCGATGGTCACGTGCTCACGGCCAGGTTTCATCGCCGCCTGGTCCCACTCGCCCAGTACCCCCAGCCACCAGCAGAAGTCGCGGTTGCGATAAGCGCGCGGCGGGCGGTCATGGGCGCCGACCGACAGGTACACCTGGCGACCGGCACGCTGCAATTCATCGGCAATCTGCACGCCGGAAGAACCGGCACCCACCACCAGCACAGCACCTGCCGGCAATTGCGCGGGGTTGCGATAGTCGGCGGAATGGATCTGGTGCAGCGCAGTGTCTTTTGGCGCGATGGCCGGGATCACCGGCTTCTGGAACGGCCCGGTGGCGGCCACCACGCGATTGGCTTCGATCACGCCTTCGCTGGTGTGCACGGTAAAGCCCGGGCGACCTTCGTTGCGCACCACCGACGTGACGTCCACGCCCGTGCGAATCGGCGCATTGAACTTGCGTGCATACGCTTCGAAGTAATCCGCCACGCGCTCCTTCGGCGCAAAGCCGTCGGGCGCCACATCATCGAATTCCAGACCCGGGAAACGGTCATGCCAGGCCGGCCCGTTGGCGACCAGCGAGTCCCAGCGCCCGGTACGCCAGCGCTCGGCGATGCGGCTGCGCTCGAGCACCAGGTGCGGCACGCCGTGCTTGCTCAGGTGCTCGCTCATGGCCACGCCGGCCTGGCCGGCGCCCACCACCAGGGTGTCTGTTTTTGTTATTGCTTGGGTCATGTGTCTGTCCTTGCGTAATGCAGTTGGATTCAGCTTGGGCATGACTTCAAGGCTAGGGGGAGGGTGGTTTTTAATAAAATATTATTAAGCTGGGAAGTGAGCATAAATATCGGATGCAGAGACGGGGACGGCACAATGGGATAGAGCTTGCTCGTAAATGCAGCGTGACAGCGAGAAGAAGTCGATGAGCATAAGCCGGTATATTTTATGCGGCAACCGCCAAGCTCGTGTCAAGTGAGACTGAGTCGCAATTAAAAATAGATTGCAAATACTATCTAAATTTTAAATATGATATGGATATCAACAGAGTTGAAGATCTGGTGCCCGGCTTATCAAATGGATTCGCTAAGAAAAAGCGCTTAGATTACAGTCATTGCAACTCCTTGAGCTTATGCAGTTTTTTCTAAGAGTTCTCGGTGAAGAAAGCAATTTGCCATCTCGAAAAGTGCGCTTTCTTCCATCGTCTGAAACAACAAAACTCGTACCGGAAGACAAGACGTGCCCTTGATCAATAGCATTTGACACTCATAGCGGTAGGGTCTATTACTTTCCATGCCATTTCGGCACATACACACTCAAGGAGTTAACTATGGACAGTCAACAAGCAACTCAACTTGAACTGGATGAACAGTTGGTCGAAGTAGATCTTCACGCAGAAGTTGACGATGAACTGGTGCTCGCTATCTCAGCTCCAACGTCAAACAAAGAATGGCAAGAGTAATATAGCTTTTGCTTAATCCCAAAGCTAGGGCGCCCTAGCTTTGGGTACAAGGATGAAGTATGAAAAGCACACATGAAACTTTTGAGAAGCTTACACTCGTCGATCAATTAGAAGTACGCCCGGCATCAATAGTCGAGTATTACACTCGCAACAAAGTTCATCTTGCACCCTCCATGCCGCTGCGTGGCGGCGAGTTTTATACTGAAGCGTTCTGGCAAAAACAAATGCTGAATTATAAGTTGTCATTGGACGCTGACAGAGAGTTGCGCTTTATGATGTTGGATGGCGACGCTGTCATTGGCAGTATCCATTACGATCAGATCATTAAGGGTCCCTTTCAGGCCTGCTATCTGGGTTATAGCATCGATAGAGAGTATCAGGGCAAAGGACTGATGCGAGAGGCATTGTTACAAACCATCAGTCAGACACTATCAACGTTCGGTTTGAATCGCATCATGGCAAATTATGAGCCGTCTAACCAACGAAGCGGTAGATTACTCAAGTCATTGGGTTTTGAGCGAGAGGGCTATGCGAGAAAGTACCTTAAGCTAAATGGCACTTGGAAAGATCATATATTGACAAGTTATATTTCAGACTAGATTTCACGTGAGGTCTTACATGGACGTTATGCGTGCGCAGGAAATAAAGAAAAGGCTAGAACGTCGAGTCAAGGAAGTTGATGCATCTACTGTGTTGGCCCTGCTGGCGCCTGATAGCAATGTCATTGATATACGTGAGGACGAAGAAGTTATTCATGGCATGATACCGGGCGCTAAACACGTTAAGCGTGGAGCCCTGGAATCCTGGCTGGAAGATCATGTGCGCGATGTGGAAGATATTATAGTTTTATACTGCGAGTCAGGCAAGCGCTCAGTATATGCTGTTAACGCGCTGATGAGTTTGGGCTATAAAGATGTATCTTCGCTGCGCGGCGGTATAAATAACTGGAAGGCCCTTGGGCTACCGATTGAACAGCCTTCGAGTTTAAATAAATGCGATTTCGCCCGATACGCTCGGCAAATGATGCTGCCCGAAGTCGGAATTCGAGGTCAGGAAAATCTGGCGGCTGCAAAGGTATTAGTCGTCGGAGCGGGGGGGCTTGGGTCGCCTTGCTTATATTACTTAGTCGCTGCAGGGGTTGGGACGGTAGGCATTGCAGATCACGACATTGTCGATCAGAGCAATCTTCATCGACAGATATTATACGATCAATATGATGTCGGCACACGTAAGGCCATTGCGGCAGAACGAAAAATCAAAAATCTGAATACTCATGTTAAGACTAATCTCTATATAGACGCCGTCACCGAAAATAACGCCGCCGACATAATTGCTTCTTATGATCTAGTCATAGACTGCACTGACAATTTTGCAGTTCGGTATGCATTAAGTGATGCCGCAGTTAAAGTAAATATCCCTATAGTGCATGGCGCCGTGCATCGCTTTCAAGGCACGGTTGGAGTCTTTAATTTGCCAGGTGGGCCGTGTTACCGCTGTGTTTATCCTGAACCTCCTCCCAAAGCCTTATCTCCGAGCTGTACTGACGCCGGCGTATTAGGTGTAACTCCGGGCGTTATAGGCGTACTCCAGGCAGCCGAGGCAATTAAGTTAATTCTGTCGCCAGGCGCCGGCCGACATCACGCCTTGTTGAGATATAGCGGTACGAGCATGTCTTTAACGTCGGTGGAAATCGCAGCCCGTCCAGACTGTCCTTGTCAGTTTAGTAAGAAGAATGAGGCACCGCAATGTCAAACACTTTTGTAGAAATACTCGATAATTTCTATCCTGACCCCTTAACTATCAGGAATCTAGCACTTTCGTTGGATTATTCCCCTAAGGCGGGTGCTAATTATCCTGGTGGCGAGGCTTATAGTGATACCGTTGATTGGGCGCCAGTTAAACAGCAGGTCTTCTCATGTGTGCAGAGTAAAAACGAAGAAAAGCCAATCCCCGGTAAAAATTTTCTACAAGGAAAATTCCGGCTTGCGAACAGTGCAGATAATGAAACCCGACCTGACGGGGTCCATCAAGACCAACAAAGATACTCGGCGGTTATTTACCTTTCTCGTAATCAAGACGTGTCCGGCGGGATAGGGCTGTATAAATGTAAAGGCAGCGGGGAGTTGGCGATGACGACCAAGTGGGTTCAGATGATATCGATCAGGTCAAATGCCGTGCCCGGCGATGAAGCGTTCACGGCTTATCTGAAATCCTACATGCGTGATTGGGACAACTGGCAGCAGATCGGAGAACTCCCTATGCAATTCAACAGAGCGATCATATTGATGTCCAGGTGTTTTCATGCGTCTACAGGCCTATTTGGCTCATCAAAAATTGACGGCCGCTTAACCCAGCATTTTGAATATTACATTTAGTTATAGGAGGGTGAATGGCCCATATCACACTGAGGTTGCCTGATACTGTCTCCTCTGAACCTGAACTGGAAATGAACGCAGAACACTATCAGGATATACCCGCGCAACTAAAAAGAATTGATCGCGGCACTTACGAAAATCTGTATATGGAGAGAGCTGGAAAAACCACGCTGAAGCCATTTGCAAGTGTGTTTATAAATAATAAATTATATTTTGAGTGCGCTGAGAGACTGAACGACGGGGACGTCGTTGAGATAACCATTGCCATCGCAGGAGGCTAAAGTGGATACAAAAAGACTGCAGGCGCAATATGTCAGGCTTCTGTATTCCGGAAATACAGCGGTTCTGGATGCCTCAGAAGAGGCGAATTATCTTCTCGCTCACCTTGATCACGCAAGGTTGGAAGTCGAACATAAAGCCAGAATCAGAAATTTGCGCACGACACTTCATGCAGATATGAAATTTCTGAATCGCTTCATAGATAAAGTTTCGTTATTAGAAGCGGTGGAATCCTATTGCGGTTCTGATGACTTCTGGAAACACCAGGGCCGGACGTTGCTTGAGGATTTTTGTTTGTTCTACTGCAACAATCATAGCCACGAGCCCAGATTGAGAATGCTGGCCGAGATAGAAGGCACCGTCTCCGGCATGTCGATTGGAAATGTTACGACGTCTCCTTGGGTTGGCCATCAACAAAAGATGCAAAACACCGTCGAGGTGTTGGCCGCACATTACATAAAAAATATAAAACAGTTGCAAACTACAACCAGCATAGATGACTTTTCACCCACGCCTGATGGCGGGTTTTTTGAGCTCACCAAGGATGCGAACTCTATACGGATCAAAATAATGGGGGGGGCTTAAATGAGCAATGTAGGCCTAGGCTTGGACTTTCAGCACTTGGGAAGCTACGGCGTTTCTTTTGAGAACTTGATTTCAGCCTGCGAAAGTTCGTTGTCCCATTACTCGATCGTAGCAATCACTAATTCAGAAGAAGCCAAACGATTTAAAAAGATGTCAAACGGTACTCCCTTGATACACCATTTTACCGGTGTGGCGCCTGGAGGAATAGAAGGTGTGAACCGACGGCAATTGGCCGTTCAATCAAAAATTTCAAGCATTCTCGAGGCCAAGTGGTGCCTGGAAGACTTGGGTATATGGAACATTGGCCCTTACAGCATACCTTATTTCGCACCACCGGTTTTATGCGCTGCCACACTAGAACGTACCATCCAGGAAATTAAGGTTCTACAAGCAGAATCAGCGCTTGAGTTTCTGCCAGAAGTCCCATCCTGCAGTTTTGTGGTCGGTGACATTGGCTTGGGCGTCTTTTTTACAAAAATAGTAGACGCATGCGGGTGCAATATAGTCTTGGATATCAGTCACGTGTTTTCTTATGCGATTTATTATGATATTTCACTGAAAGAAGCATTGATGAGTTTTCCGTTGAATGCCGTCAAGGAATTCCACGTGGCTGGTGGTTCTGTACATCCCGAACATAAATGGAGATACAGAGATACACACAGTGAACATATTGTTCCGGCTGTCCTGGAACTTATGGAGTTCGCCATTCCCTTGTGCTGCAATTTAAAAGCGATTACTTATGAGATCGGTATTGGCCTGCCCCTGGAGTTGCTGTCCGTGGAAATCAGAGCACTTAACGCGATATGTGAAAAAGTGGGGTTTGTTAAGGGTATTTAACTGACGTGCGGTTATACATTTGAAGGGATATCAATGATGAGCGAAGATAGCGGATGTCTTGAATATGACGCAAAATGTTTGGTTGCAATCTATGATGATGGCATCGCGGGCGTGGTTTCAACTGTAAACGTATCGGCCACGAGCGCCGACCACTCGGTAAAAGTTGCCAATGTCAAACTCCGTGACTCTAAAATAACGCTGCCCCTTGTGGCGAAAGTTTTGTCGGTGAGTTACACCGATTGTATGCGATCAGGCTATGACAAAATAAAAGAACGCCTCGTAAGTGAGTATGGCCAAGTTACCATCGAGGCACATGCCTACTCAGCGCCTGAAAGTGCTAAATTGGAAAAATTTCATAAGCAAATTAGAACGTATAGCCGCGACAAGAAACTTCGGAGTTTAATAATTTGTTCGCCTGGGCATACCCAAGGACAAATGCGCTTTCCTGCGACGGTCGTCGGCGTTCATTCTGTTGGTTTGATCACAAGCGATAATCAAATTATTGGAGAGGCGGCTAACGGGGAGCTAAAACCAACCTTTCTCGTACGTGATGAGCCCTTCGAGACTAACGACAAAAATGGCCATCCCCAAGTGTTTCGAGGCACGTCGGCTGCAGTGGGCTACGTAGCCGCCCTGGCGGCGGTTGCTTTTCAGAACCTGAACAATCGGGATGATGCAGTGAATTCGCTGTTTGCGGCATTGATCTTAATCTCGAGAAAGTATCACGGAAGTTATCTGATCGATAGCGAACGTTTGCTTCATGATTCGCTAAGTGTTATCGAGGTTCCTAAAAAAACCACAAGACGAAGAGTGCTTGATTTGAGTTTCGTCAAAGGGAAGGGGCGCGATGCGCGCTTGGCGGTAGTTGCACAGCATTCTAATACACATCATGGTTGGGCCCCTCGTGACATAGCGATATCGGCGACGTTGAACGGTGGATGTTCTAAAACAGAAAATAACGCTACGAATGTGTTCATTGATGGCAGTTTGGAAGGCCAGGAAATTAAAATTGAAATCACGCTTGAGGGCGTGTGTGATACTGTAAGTATAGTCGCAAGTGGCGGCACCGCTGTGCTCAAAAGTGAAACCAGCCATTTGGTAAAAGCGCTAGATGATTTGGTCATTGTTGGGCTTTCCGCAAGTCATGATGCATCAGCTTGCGTCATGATAAATGAAAAAATAGCGACGGCGGTACAATTGGAGCGGCTCTCGAGAGTTAAACGTGATGGTGCGGTGTTTCTTCAAGGTGATGATGCGATAGACTATTGTTTAAGTGCTAATGGATTGACATTGGAAGACGTAGATTATTTTGCGTATAACATACAATCATTAACACCCGAATATGTGGGCTTGGGCCAGCCTGTTTCCAAGGGATTGAATGCTTTCGATCCACTCGGTGCAAATGCCATTTACACCAGCCATCACCTTTGCCATGCATTTGCTGCGCTATCTGGATCCAGGTTTTCATACCCGACAGTCGTAGTCGCAGATGGCTCTGGCGGAGTGACTGTGGGTGAACATGACCTGATTATGAACGGTCCGGCGATGGCAGCGTATCTTCACAGGGGGCTGGGCGTAGATAACATCCGCCCGATGCTTCACACCTTTTCCGTGTACGAGTTTTCCCCGACAGGATATAAAATTACGCACAGAGAGTGTTCACCGTCGTTTAATACACGCAGCGGTAGCAGGAGTTTGGGGGAAACGTACGCTGCCGTTAGTCAATATATATTTGGGTCATGGCAAGCGTCTGGAAAACTAATGGGGTTGGCGCCTTATGGTAATCCGGAGGTTCATGGTAATTTAGTGTCAAAAAATGAACAAGGTATATATAACTTCGATTATCAGTGGAAACTGAATCATTCAAAAGTCATTGACCCTGATGCTTATAGGGAATGTGCTGATTTGGCCGCTTCGGTTCAAAAGGGTTTGGAGTGGTCACTTCAAAGTCGTTTTTCCTTATATGTTAAGGGCGATGCACCAATCGTATTCACTGGCGGCATCGCACTAAATTCTGTTGCCAACCATAAAATAAGAAAACAATTTCCAGCTCAAGATTTTTATTTCTTTCCAGCTCAGCATGATGCGGGAGTCTCAATAGGTGCTGCTGTGTCGGCTCACTTTCATATCACAGGAAAGATAATTAATGACGCATTTGACAATGACCATCTCGGATACCTGTACGGCCGAGGAGATGTCAGCAGGGCATTGAATAGGTATTCACATCTAATAAAATACAGACCTATACACACGGATGAAATCGCCAGAAAGTTGGCGGGCGGGGACGTGCTTGGCTTTTTTTCCTTGGAAAAAGGTAGTGAGTTTGGCCCCAGGGCACTGGGTGCGCGTTCAATTTTGGCTGATCCACGGCATTTGAAGACGTGGGCTTTTATAAATCGCTGGGTAAAATTCAGGGAAGATTTCCGTCCTTTTGCGCCCATGATTGCGAAGGAGCATGTGGGCCAGTATTTTGAGGGAGAGGGCGATTATCCATATATGTTGGAAGTCATTCATGTTCGACACGCCTACCGAGATCAACTATCAGCCATTACGCACGTGGATGGCACAGCCAGAGTACAAACAGTAGATAAAAGCGACAACGCGTCTTTACACCGCTTATTGATAAGTTTCATGAACGTTGCTGAGTTCCCTATTTTACTCAATACCTCATTCAACGTGAGAGGGCAGCCGATGGTTGAAACTCCGTGCCAGGCAATTGAAATGCTTTTAAGCACCCATCTTTCTGGTGTTGTCATGGGTGACTATTTATTGGAATTAAAAAATAGTGTTGAAACGCTGACAGGAGAGGATGTTCTAAATTTATCACCTGGGACAAAAATTGTTTCGGAGAGGACTTCGACCTCCCTCAAAAGAAAGATGATAGTCGGTCACCAGGGTAAAACTGTTGGAATACCAAATTCTCTATACAGGATACTCGAAAGCATAGACGGAGAGAGAAATATTGCTTCGCTTAGCGGCGGCGACGTATCAGCTTTAGAGCCTGAGGTATTGGAAAAGTTGAGCAGATTCGTAAGGCTTAAATATCTAAATGCGTCTGGAAGGTAGCACATCATGGAGGATTCGAACGTAGGCTTGATACCCTCTCGCTTGCTTGGCGCGAAGGAAGTGGTGGCAAAAGTAATGCCGCTTACCGGCTTATTGGGTATTTCTCGTATAACTGAGACAAACAGTTACGTAGATATTGGGGTCTCAATCGTCTCGGCCGTAAGACCGGGTATTAAACTTGAGCAAGTTTCTTCAACACAAGGCAAAGGGTTTAAGCTCAGTCAAGCCATCGCAGGTGCAATCGTAGAAGCACTCGAAAGGTATTGTGCGGCAAACATTGACCAGCGTTCACTATTTTCGGGTACAGGCAATTTAAGCCCGGAAGGCGATGCGTTGGGCCTGGAATTTGGATATGGACAGGATTTCTACCCTTCCAGATGGATCCGAGGGGTGGATTTATACAGCAATCTACCTGCATGGGTTCCCGCGCTGGAGGTGGCTTTTCCTTATAAACGGTGTGGTTCCGATCCTCCCTATATACGGCCGAACACATCGGGCCTAGCGGCGGGCGGAGATATCGTCGAAGCCAGTCTATTTGCCATGCTGGAGGTTTATGAACGTCATGTAACGTCTCTTTTTTATCGTCATGTGCGATCCGCGAACATCGGGGCTGTCATTGATCCTTGTAGCGTTGATGATGTCAAGTCCAGTGCCTTGTTAAACGATCTTCGCTCGAAAGGTTATGAACTGCTCATTTTCAGAGTTACGGCTATTTTTCCCACTTATTATGTGGCGGCATTAGACACGTTGGGTTTAGCGCCTAAATTCATGATTGCGGGGACAAGCACTGCGCTTTCAGAAGAAGACGCGTTAAATGGTGCGTTGTTGGAGTGTATACAAGGTCTGGTGACCGCCCTGTCAGGAGGTCGTGAAGATCTTGTCCGTTCCGCCCCCAAGTATGAAAAACAAGTGTATTCAAAAACTAATAATTTTTACAAAATTAGAGACCTATTAATTACCAAAAATGGATTAGAGAATTTTCCCCGGCAGCCATCGAAACCGGTAAGTTGCGAGTGGGCCCTGAAAAGAATCTTGAATTCGCTACAGGACATAATCAAGGGCCCGTGCGTCATGTGTGATCTTAGTCATGACACGCTACCACTGAAAGTTGTAAAAATTGTCGTGCCGGACTTAAATGACTTTCTGGTTAATCCTGGAAGAAAAACACATGCTGATTTCACCAAGGTATAAGCCCATTGTATTCGGCGGTCCATCGCTTGAGCTTGCAATGGAAAAATATGGAAAATATTTCGATTTTAGACCTCCTATACAACGCGGAGACCTTGAGGCGTTGGCAGGTGATAAACGGCGCTCCGGCTGTGTTCTAATTACAGATGGTGTATTTGGAAGTACCTTGAGTGTTAGCCCGGTTGAGTGTCTTCGCGTACTACAAAAAGGCTGGCTTTTGCTTGGGTCGTCCAGCATGGGCGCACTGAGGGCCGCCGACTGTAATAGCGCAGGCATGGTAGGCATTGGACATGTCTACATGGGGTATCAACTGGGTTACTATAAGTCTGATGCGGATGTTTCAGTCGTCTATGCGGGTGTGCCGAGTAAAGAGATAACGATATCCTATGTTCACGCAGACTACATAGGACGCATTCTTCAACGCTCGCAATCGCTGTCATCGGTCAATCACCGTAAATTTTTAAGCTTCCTCAGGCGAACGCCCTGGTATGACCGGAACAGGAAAAGTGTAGCGTCGGAATTTTCTATCGCGCATGGGAAGGGGGAGCTCGCTGAAGTTTTTTTGGATATGAGTCATGACGCGAGTTGCCACCCAAAAAAGCTGGATGCTTTATTAGCGTGTGATTACATGTGGGGTTTATATAAAAAAAGGGGGCTGCATGAGTGATTTAACACGTACGGTGGGATACCTGCAGAATATTTCCAAGGGGAATGAGTCTGCCGCCGCTCAAATAGCTCATTTGATTATAGGCGTTTTTGGAGGGTTGCCCCCTTATGCCGTTTCTCTTAGGGTCACGATTGCGTTTTATGTATCCTGCATACTGGAAGTTCCAAGTGGTGTGGTGGCTGACATCATAGGGCACGCGCGATCCATGGTGTATGCGTGCATATTTTATTCTATGGCTTGCGTTTTTATCGTCGTGGCTGTCGTGGCATCGAGTGATGATTTCAGTTTAATAATGGTGGTCATAAGTAGTGTGCTTTCCGCGTTGGGTGGGGCGCTTTCTTCCGGGTCATTTCAAGCTTTATTACAAGATTTAATTGATAGGGAAGCTCTTTCCATACCTGCCGTAGAACGCACGAGTTTCAAAATTAGGACACTTTCTCTTTCTCAAGGTCATGGCGCATATTTTGCGTCTTTTTTTCCAGTGGTCGTAATGGCGATTCTGTTTTTTTGGGCCAGGTATTGGGAGGGAGAAGAATATATATTGTTTTTGCCAGCCGTAGCATTTCTCGGTTTTGCTATGTATTTTCAGAGCTTGGTGCCGGATCAGGGATACGTTCTTCAAAAAAATAGAGTCAGGGTGGCATGCGCGTCTTACATTGCAGAGTTAAAGCATCTTAAGTCATGGCTTATTAGCGGGGCACTTAATAAGCGCATCTATTTTTATGGGTTTTCATTGTTGATGGTTTTTTCAACACTGCTAATGATTCACGTACACACCTATCTTATGATTTCACAATTGCGCGAGGTCGATATTAGGGCGGTTGATGTCAAAGGCGGCGCAATAATTTTTCTGATGCTGGCCTCTTTTGATTTGGCGCATTTGGTAAAAGGCTGGCTCGTCCCGTTCTTGACGAGAAAATTCGCTGACATAGCGTTGCTTTTAATTTCCTATTTTAGCGTGGCGTCGCTGTCTTTTTTGGCATGGCTTGGCTGTTATTATGAATATCAATTGCTCTCTTTAATTGTTTTTGTTCTTTTTTTTCGTGCATTTCTTACGCTGGGTCAAAATATCATCCAGTCAACCGTTCTTGTGATGCTTCCGGAAAATAATCGTGCCACTGCTCTGAGTGCGATACAGGTAATTGTGATACTTGTTTATGCTTCTTATTCTCTCTACTTGACATTTGTAGGTATTGAAAGCCCTCCGGAAATACTCATGGAGGTACTGGTGCTTAGTATGTGCTGCCTGTTAGTTGCTCTGACTGTGTATGTTTGCTGTGGTCAATTTAATTTCAAGGATTTAGCGGGTGACTCGGTATGATATGCAGTTGTTTTTCTGATTTCATCCGGCATTAATGTGCCACTGGTATTTGCTCCATTGACGGTGCACCCAGGCATTCTATAAATACAAAGTCCCGCACCCGTCCGGATATTGATCTGCATCAATCGCAACTCTCGTTGAGGCATGCGTCACGCAGACGCCTAGAACTCCCCGGAGTATTTCACCGCCGCCGCCGCCCGCGTCGTCACCTTCAAGCTGCGCAGCAACGACGACACATGAATGCGCACGGTAAACGGTGAAATATCCAGGGCCTTGGCGATTTCCTTGTTGGTCTTGCCCTGGGCAATCAGGCGCAGCACGTCCTGCTGGCGCGGGGTGAGCGTATGGGTGTCCAGCGGCAGCAGGCCGGAGGGGGCGAACCTGACCAGCACTTCACCGTCGCGGATCGCCAGCAGCGCGTGGCCGATTTCGTCGGGGGCGATGTTCTTGCCGATAAAACCGTCGACGCCCAGGGCCATGACCTGTTCGATCAGCGCCGGATCATCCACCATCGAGACCACGATCAACGTGGTACGCCGCAGTTGCCGGCGCAGGTCGGCGAGCTGGCTGATGCAGGTCAGGCCGGGAAAGCGCAGGTCGAGGATCAGGGTGTCGATGTCGCCTGGGTCGAGCAGCAACCCATGCACCGCGTCCAGGTCCCCGGCTTCCTGTACCCGGGCCTCGGGCAGCAGGCGCTGCACGGTGCGCGCCATGGCTTCGCGAAACATCGGATGGTCGTCGGCGATAATAATCCGGCCGGTCATGGTGAGCTCCTTGCTGGGCATGGCTGTGTGCAGGCATGCTGTTTTATTATCGGGCCCAATGCCCGCCTCGCTCGTACAAAGGGCCAGGGCTATGACAACAAGGACGTAACCCATGGGGCTCGAGACCAACTCCGAACTCGACCAGGCGAACCTGCGCATTGTGGTGGCAACCATCGCCATTGTGTATATAGGCGTGCTGGGCTTTTTGCCCGGGCACTCGCTGGACACTTACTGGCCGGTGCTCCTGTATATCGTCCTGTTCCTGCTGGCGTCCATTGCCTTGCGCCAGGTGATCGCGCGTTGGCCCGGGCATTACCCGGCGCGGCGGATTTTCGGCATGCTCCACGACTATACCGGCACTTCGTTTGGACTGGTGGTGGGCGGTGAGGCTGCGTTGCCGCTGTATGCGGTGATGGTGTGGGTCAACCTGGGCAACGGCATGCGCTATGGGTCGCGCTACCTGGCGATTGCCACGGGGCTGGCGTTGTTGGCACTGTTGATGGTGTACCAGCTCACGCCGTGGTGGCAGGCACAGCCGTTCATGGTGCTGATGCTGATGATCACCAGCACGGTGATCCCGATCTACGCGCATATCCTGCTGGAGCGTACGCGCAAGGCCTCCGAACAAGCCATCGCCGCCAACCTGGAAAAGTCCCGTTTTCTCGCCCAGGCCAGCCATGACCTGCGCCAGCCGATCCACTCCATCGGCCTGTTCACCGCCTGCCTGCGCGAAGCCCGCCTGGGCGATGACGAACGGCGGCTGGTGGACAATATCGATCGCTCGCTGCTCAACGTGTCGCAGTTGTTCCGTTCCATTCTCGACCTCTACACCCTGGACAACGGGCGTCTGCTGCCCAAATACCAAGTGATCCATCTGGGCGATTTTCTCGCCGACCTGGTACGCCAGAACGCCGAAGCCGCACGCTGGGCGGGCGTGGAGTTGCGCTTGCGACCGTGCGCCCACTGGGTGCTGGTGGATCCGGGGATGCTGGCGACCATGGTGCAAAACCTGCTCTCCAATTGCTTCAAGTATGGCGCGCAACGGCCAGTGCTGATCGGTGTGCGTATTCGCGATAACCGCTTGGTAATAGAGGTGCATGACCAGGGCCGGGGGATTGCAGGGGAGCATCTGGCGAAGGTCTTCGAAGAGTTCTATCGCGTGCGCCAACTGCGCGACAAGGACGTCGAAGGCGTCGGCCTGGGGTTGTCCATCGTCAAGCGCCTGGGGCAATTGATGGGGCTGCAGGTGAGCCTGCGCTCGCGGGTAGGCCGGGGCACGTCGGTAAGTCTGCATGGCCTGGCCCCGGCCCCTGCGCCGGCTCAACCGGTATCGCGTGACGATGCACGCCAGGCCGGCCTGCTCAGCGGTTTGAAAGTGTGCCTGGTCGAAGATGACCACAATGTGCTGCTGGCCACCCGGGCCCTGCTCGAACGCTGGGGCTGCGAGGTGCAGGCCGAGTCCACGGGGCAGGGCCTGGTCAGCAACTGCGACATCATCGTCGCCGACTATGACCTGGGCAACCACGCCACCGGCATCGAATGCATCGACCACTTGCGCCGGCAACGCGGCTGGGCGGTGCCGGCGCTGATCCTCACCGGGCACGACGTGGAGAAAATCCAGGCTGCGTTGCACGACCGTCAGATCGCCATTCTGTCCAAACCGGTGCGCCCTGCAGAACTGCGCGGCGCCTTGCGTGAGCTCAGCCAGGAAAAAACTATTGTGTGAACGGCGTCAACCCATTGCCCCGCGCACCCTTGGGCATGCAATAGGCCGCGGGTTTCATCAGGCCAAAGCTGGCAATCGCAAACGCGCCGCCGCTGGCACCGCTGGGCACCGAGCAGTTGTACTCGCCGGAGGCGGTGTTGACCACGTAGTAGGTGGTCATGGAGTCGCTGCGTACATTGGAGATGCGTTTGACCGGTTCGCCCAGGTTGGTCTCCGAGAGTTTCTTGAGATGGTCTTCGGTGGGTTTGATATTGCTGCAACCGGCAACGCTGATGATCAGGGCACCGAGCAGGGCAAGGCGCGTCACAGGGGAGGGGAGTTTCATAATGCTTCTTCCTTGGGATTGTTTTGGTTTTTCCAGCGCGCAACGACCCCTCGCGCATTGAGTGCGCGGTGTTGGCTGAGCGTTGGAAGTGCCGGGGAATATAGCGCCGGGGGAAGCGCGGGTCGATTAGCACACATGGGCTAATGGCATATTGAAATCAAGGAAGGGAGAAGGCTGTGTTGCAGATAAAACGAGCTACGCCAGAGGATGCCGACAGCGCGTTTGAGATTCGTCGTGAGGCTATTCTCGGACAATGCATCGGCGCCTACACCGCAGAACAAATGGCGCTCTGGACGCGTGGCAGTGCGAGCGATGGTTACAGCGTGCTGATGGAAAAACGCTTCTACCTGGGCTGTGTGAACGGCGAGCCAGTCGCCACCGGCATGCTCGATCTTGCCAACAATGAAGTCGGCGCCTTGTTTGTACGCCCCGCATTCACCGGGCGGGGGTATGGCAACGCAATGCTCGACCACCTGGAGACGGTCGCGCGTCATCTCGCCGTTGAAGAGGTGGTATTGGATGCGACGCTCAATGCGGTGAGTTTCTACAGGGCGTGCGGCTATGTGGGGGATGAGCAGGCGGTGTATCACTCGCCGTCGGGGTTGGTGTTGGCGTGTGTGCCGATGGTCAAGCGCCTGCGGCTGATGAGTGAGTCTTGAACCAAATGTGGGAGGGGGCTCTTCCTCATCGAGAGCCCCCTCCCACAGGGATTTCAGCGGTTCAGGAACGCCAGCAGGTCTTCATTGAGTTGTTGGGTATGGGTAGCGGCAAACCCGTGGGGCGCGTCCTTGTACACCTTCAGTTGCGCGCCCTTGATCATCTCGGCCGCGACCTTGCCGGTGGTTTCGAACGGCACGACCTGGTCACCGTCACCGTGGATGACCAGGGTCGGCACGTCGATGCTGGCCATGTCCGGGCGGAAGTCGGTCTGCGAGAACGCGGTCACGCAGTCCACGGTGGATTTGAGCGAGGCCTGCAGGGCGATCTGCAGGGTCTGGGTGAGCACACCGTCCGAGACTTTCTGGCCCTTGTTGAGGCCGAAGAATGGCGTGTTGAAATCGCTGATGAACTGCGCGCGATCCTTCAGCAGGCCGGCCTTGATGCCATCGAATACGTCGTCGGGCATGCCCTGTGGGTAGTCGTCCTTCTGGCCGAAGATCGGCGTCACGGCGCCGAGCAGCACCAGGCCGGCGACCCGTGCGCTGCCATGGCGCGCGATGTAGCGGGCCACATCGCCGCCGCCCATGGAGAAGCCCACCAGGGTCACGTCCTTGAGGTCCAGGTGTTCGATCAATTGGGCGATATCGTCAGCGAAGGTGTCGTAGTCGTTGCAGGTCCACGGCTGGTCCGAGCGACCAAAGCCCCGGCGGTCGAACGCGAGGGTGCGAAAGCCACGGCTGCTCAGGTATTCCATCTGGTATTCCCACATGTCGGCATCCAGCGGCCAGCCGTGGCTGAACAACACGGGCTTGCCGCTGCCCCAATCCTTGAAATAGATCCGGGTACCGTCTTTGGCAACGAATGTGCTCATCTGAAACTCCTTTGTCTGCATGAAAACAGTGAGTTGAAAATCCGCATGGGCTTACGTCTCGAAAGCTTGCACCAAACGCCGCCGCGCGGCTTGTATGGACGTGCTCGGTTGAACGTTTCAGCGGCCAGGCGTGTCCACCGAACTCTTCCGTCAGATCATACAGGTGAACGAAATGGCCAGGACTTACAGCTACGCCGCTCGGGACTCCAAGGATTCGCTCAAGCCCTTTACCTTCGAGCGCCGCGCCCCCGGCGCGGATGACGTACAGATCGACATCCTGTATTGCGGCGTGTGCCATTCCGACGTGCACACCGCCCGCAACGAGTGGAACAACACCCTTTATCCTTCGGTACCCGGCCATGAAATTGTCGGCCGTGTGACGGCGGTCGGCGCCAATGTGAAGACATTCAAGGTGGGTGACCTGGCCGGTGTCGGCTGCATGGTCGACAGCTGCCAGCAATGCGCCTCCTGTGCCGAGGGCGAGGAGCAATATTGCGAGAATGGCTTCACCGGCACCTATAACGGGCCGCTGTTCGGCGGCGAAAACACCTACGGTGGCTATTCCGACAACATCGTGGTCAAGGCGCAGTTCGTGCTGCGCATTTCCCACGACGACACTAACCTGGCGGCAGTGGCTCCGTTGCTGTGTGCCGGGATTACCACTTATTCGCCGCTGCACCACTGGAAGGTCGGCCCGGGTAAAAAAGTCGGGGTGGTCGGCCTCGGCGGGCTTGGGCACATGGCGGTGAAGATTGCCCATGCCATGGGGGCTCATGTGACGCTGTTCACCACTTCACCCAACAAGCGCGAAGACGGCCTGCGCCTGGGGGCCGATCAGGTGGTGGTGTCGAAGAACGCGGATGAAATGGCCAAGGTGGCCAACAGCCTGGACTTCATTCTCAACACCGTCGCTGCGCCGCATAACCTGGATGCCTTCATCAGCCTGCTCAAGCGCGACGGCACCATGACTCTGGTGGGGGCGCCTGACAGTCCGCACCCGTCGCCTGCGGTGTTCAACCTGATCTTCAAGCGCCGCAGCCTGGCGGGTTCGTTGATCGGGGGGATTCAGGAAACCCAGGAGATGCTCGATTTCTGTGCCAAGCACGGGATTGTTTCGGATATTGAGATGATCGATATTCAGGGGATCAATGAGGCGTATGAGCGGATGCTCAAGGGGGATGTGAAGTATCGGTTTGTGATTGATATGGAGAGTTTGAAAAAGGAGAGTCGTGTGGCTTGAGCGCAAGTGCGGCGGCCTTGGAACTGACCGGTATCTTTTGCCGATCCGAGGTCCAAATGTGGGAGGGGGCTTGCCCCCGATGGCGGCCTCTGGGCTGGCCAGTATCTTGGATCAGACCGAGTACATATCCATTATTTAGGTAACGGCCA
>NZ_CVTK01000049.1:43513-54457 GCF_900004785.1 Pseudomonas sp. 28 E 9
TCAAGAGCGGCTCGCTTCGCATCGTGGTTACGGGTGGGCGCGGCTGCGTTGTGTAGGAGCGAGCTTGCTCGCGAAAAACGTCAACGATAACGCGTGCTTCCTGAATCAACGCGGCACCTGTGAGTTTTTCGCGAGCAAGCTCGCTCCTACAGATGGCGGTGTACGCAAGCCCGCGTATCCACGATGCGAAGCGAGCCGCTCTTGCTTTTGATCTTAGGCGCCCCGTTAAACCACGCTGGCCGCAATTCGATATTGATGTGGGGGGTAAACCGGCAGGACGCCGGTTTAGCCGCCCCGCGCCATGGATGGCGCGTGGCGGCGGCCCCCCACATCAATGTCGGATTGTGGGCACACCGAGCCCAGGCGAGGTGCCGAGTGGTGGGGCAAGAGCCCTTTTGGTTACTTTTGGGGCTCTTTTCCAAAAGTGACCCGCTGTAAAAGCGGAACCCATAGCAGCCGTGACCGCAGAAACGGATATGTACCCGGTCCAACCCAACATCCCGGCCCCCCCCACCCCCGACTGACGGCTATTGTCAGAAATTTCCCACAGGAGTACAAATGTACTCCATGACAACCCTGACCCCCCGCCGTACCGCCATCCTGACCTTCATCCGCGACCGCATCGCGCAGCAAGGCCAGCCTCCCAGCCTCGCCGAGATCGCCGAGGCGTTCGGCTTTGCCTCGCGCAGCGTCGCCCGCAAGCATGTGGTAGCCCTGACCGAAGCCGGCTTTATCGAAGTCAACCCCAACCAGGCCCGCGGTATTCGCCTGCTCAACCAACCGCCGCGCCCGGAATGGCTGGACATCCCGGTGCTCGGTCGTGTGGCCGCGGGCCTGCCCATCGGGGCGGATGCCGAAGTGCACAATCGCCTGCAACTGGACCCCGCCACGTTCGCCAAAACCCCGGACTACCTGCTGCGTGTGCAGGGCGATTCGATGATCGAGGACGGTATTCTCGATGGCGACCTGGTGGGCGTGCGGCGCAGTGCCGAGGCCTTGAACGGGCAGATTGTGGTGGCGCGCCTGGACGGTGAAGTCACCATCAAGCGTTTCGAGCGCACGGGCGACAAGGTGCGCCTGCTGCCGCGCAACCCGGCGTATCAGCCTATCGTGGTCGGGGCCGATCAGGACCTGGCTATCGAAGGGGTGTTCTGCGGCCTGGTGAGGCAAGGCTGATGGGCGCCGTGGTTGCCCTGGACTCGCTGTTCAATGGCGGGCGCGTCTGGAAGGGCCGGCCCGCCGCGCCACCGGCCAGTGTGCATCCCACGGGGCTGGCGGCGCTGGACGCGGTGCTGCCCAGCGGCGGCTGGCCGGAGGCGGCCTTGAGTGAAATCCTGATGGCCCGGGACGGCGTGGGCGAACTGCAACTGGTGCTGCCGACCCTGGCGCGCTTGTCGGCGCTGGGCGAGCGCATTGTGCTGGTGGCGCCGCCCTACACGCCGTACCCCCACGCCTGGCAGAACGCCGGGGTGGATGTGCGCCAGCTCGCAGTGATCCAGGCCCAGGAGCGCGATGCGCTGTGGGCGGTGGAACAATGCCTGCGCTCGGGCAGTTGCGGCGCGGTGTTGTGCTGGCCACACAAGGCCGATGACCGGGCCTTGCGCCGTTTGCAGGTGGCGGCGGAAACCGGGCAGACCCTGGCGTTTGCCTGGCGCTCCTTGAGTGAGGCGATCAATCCATCGCCGGCCGCCTTGCGCCTGGCGGTCGAGTCAAGGCCGGCACAAGTGCGCGTGCTCAAATGCCGGGGCGGCCTGGCCCACCCGGCGCCGATTGCCCTGGCGGGGCATTGAGGTTGCCATGCGCTGGGTCTGTATTGTTTTCCCGCAATTGGCGCTGGACGCCGTGCTGCGTGCCCATCCCGAGCCCGATCAGCCGCTGGCACTGCTGGCCGGTACGCCACAGCGGCGCGTGCTGCAAACCGTCAATGCCGCCGCCCGTGCCCTGGGGTTGCGTCCCGGCCAGTCGCTGACGGCGGCGCATGCGCTGACCAAGGCCTTTGCCTGTGCTGAATACGACCCGCTCGACATCGAGCGCTGCCAGCAGTTTCTGGCCGCCTGGGCCTACCGCTTCAGTTCCCAGGTCAGCGTGTATTACCCGCGCGCCTTGCTGTTCGAGATCGAGTCGAGCCTGGGCCTGTTCGGGCCCTGGCCGCAGTTCGAAGCGCGCTTGCGCCAGGAGTTGACCGAACTGGGCTTTCGGCACCGCATCGTCGCCGCGCCCAATCCAGCGGCGGCGCGGGTGTTGGCCAATCGGTACGATGGCCTGGCGGTGGCCGATGACAGCGCCTTGATGCAGGCCCTGGCGCCGCTGCCGGTCGACCGCGCCGGGATTGACCCGCAGGCCGCCACCGCCTTGTCGCGCATGGGCCTGCGCACGTTGGCCCAGGTGCAGGCGCTGCCCCGGCATACCCTGGCGCGGCGCTTTGACGCCAGCCTGCTCAAGCACCTCGACGCCCTGACCGGGCAGCGGCCATTGGCCCTGGGTTTCTATCAACCGCCGGACCGGTTCGATGTGCGCATCGAGTTGAATTTCGACGTGCAATCCCACCAGGCCTTGCTGTTTCCCTTGCGCCGCCTGACCGCTGACTTGTCCGCCTTCCTGTGCGGGCGTGACAGTGGCGTGCAGCGTTTCGACCTGCACCTGGAGCATGCCCAGGCGCCCGACAGCGTGATCAAGGTCGGCCTGCTGAGTGCCGAGCGCGAGCCCTCGATGCTGTTCGAACTGGCCCGTGGACGCCTGGAACAGGTGCAAGTCACGGCACCGGTGCGCGGGTTTCGCCTGGTGGCCCAGGACCTGCCGGTGTTCGTGCCGCAGCGCCAGGACCTGTTCGACGACCGCCCGCAACAGACCCTGCCCTGGGAGCAATTGCGCGAACGCCTGCGCGCACGCCTGGGCGATGAAGCGGTGCAGGGCCTGCGCTTTCACGCCGACCATCGCCCTGAATGCGCCTGGCAAACCGCCTTTGACCACCGTCCATGCCCGACCTTGAACAAGGTGCGGCGCCCTGGCTGGTTATTGCACCAGCCGACCTTGCTGGCCGAGCAGGGCGTACAGATCCTGATGGGGCCGGAACGCATCGAATCCGGCTGGTGGGACGGCGCCGATATCCGCCGCGACTATTACCTCATCCAGACCCGCACCGGCCAGCAAGGCTGGGCCTACCGCACGGTGGGGCAACAGGATGGTTTGTGGTTGCAAGGCTGGTTTGCATGAAAGCCCATAGGTCGCCACCCTCTGTAGGAGCGAGCTTGCTCGCGAAGGTGGTTAACGATAACGCGGGGCACCAGAATGAATGCGGTGCCCTTGGGTTTTTCGCGAGCAAGCTCGCTCCTGCAGGGGCGGGGCAGGCATGAGTTACGCCGAGCTGCATTGCCTGTCCAACTTCAGCTTCCAGCGCGGTGCCTCCAGTGCGCTGGAGTTGTTCGAACGCGCCAAACGCCAAGGCTACAGCGCCCTGGCGATCACCGACGAATGCACGCTGTCGGGCATCGTGCGCGCCTGGCAGGCGGCCAAGGCGCTGGAACTGCCGCTGATTATCGGCAGTGAAGTGCGCATCGAGAACGGGCCGACACTGGTGCTGCTGGTGGAGAACCTGAGCGGTTACCAGCACCTGTGCCGCTTGATCACCCTGGCCCGACGCCGCGCCGAAAAGGGCAGCTACCGCCTGCTGCAGGAAGACTTCGAGCAACCGCTGCCCGGCCTGCTGGCGTTGTGGGTGGCGCAGGACAGCGACACCCAGGCCAGCATCCAGTGGCTGCGCCGCACCTTCGCCGAGCGCCTGTGGCTGGCGGTGCACCTGCACTGCGGGCAAGACGATGCGCGCCATCTGGAGCAACGCCTGCAACTGGCGGCCAGCCTGCAGATC
Organism: Pseudomonas sp. 28 E 9; assembly: GCF_900004785.1. Classification (NCBI taxonomy): domain Bacteria; kingdom Pseudomonadati; phylum Pseudomonadota; class Gammaproteobacteria; order Pseudomonadales; family Pseudomonadaceae; genus Pseudomonas; species Pseudomonas sp. 28 E 9. Next base: position 47,379 of record NZ_CVTK01000049.1, read on the forward strand.
CCGGCGGTCGCCTGCGGTGATGTGCACATGCATGCGCGCGGCCGCCGTGCCCTGCAAGACACCATGACCGCCATCCGCCATCACGTCCCGGTGGCCGAAGCCGGCCTGCACTTGCACCCCAATGGCGAGCGGCACCTGCGCAGTCTCGATGCCCTGGCCGCGCTGTACCCCCAGGCCCTGCTCGATGAAACCCTGGCCATCGCACGGCGCTGCACCTTCGACCTTGGCCAGTTGCGCTATCACTACCCGCGTGAGCTGGTTCCCGCAGGCCATGATGCCGAATCCTGGCTGCGCACCCTCACCCAGGAGGGCATTGCCCTGCGCTGGCCCGAAGGCATCGACCCCAAGACCCTGGAGCAGATCGACAAGGAACTGGCGCTGATCAGCGAGCTGGGCTACGAAAGTTACTTCCTTACCGTGCACGACATCGTGCGCTTTGCCCGCAGCCGTTCGATCCTGTGCCAGGGCCGCGGTTCGGCGGCCAACTCGGCGGTGTGTTTTGCCCTGGGTATCACCGAAATCAACCCGAGCCTGAGCAACGTGCTGTTCGAACGTTTCCTGTCCAGGGAGCGCAACGAGCCGCCGGATATCGACGTGGATTTTGAACACGAGCGCCGCGAAGAAGTGCTGCAATACGTCTTCCAGCGCTATGGCCGCACGCGTGCAGCGTTGACGGCGGTGGTCAGCAGTTACCACGCGACCGGCGCGGTGCGCGATGTGGCCAAGGCCCTCGGGCTGCCGCCGGATCAGGTCAACGCATTGGCCGACTGCTGCGGGCGCTGGAGCGACGACGCGCCGCCATTGGAGCGCCTGCGCGAAAGCGGCTTCGACCCGGACAGCCCGCTGCTGCGCCGCGTACTGACCCTGACCGGGCAATTGATCGGCTTTCCCCGGCATTTGTCCCAGCACCCCGGCGGCTTCGTGATTTCCGAATACCCGCTGGACACCCTGGTGCCCGTGGAGAACGCCGCCATGGCCGAGCGCACCATCATCCAGTGGGACAAGGACGACCTCGACGCCGTCGGCCTGCTCAAGGTGGATATCCTCGCCCTGGGCATGCTCAGCGCGATCCGGCGCTGCTTCGATTTGCTGCGCCGCCATCGCCACCAGGATTGGAGCCTGGCAACTATTCCCAAGGAAGACCCGGCCACCTACGCGATGATCAGCAAGGCCGACACCATCGGCGTGTTCCAGATCGAATCGCGGGCGCAGATGTCGATGTTGCCCAGGCTCAAGCCGCAAACCTTCTACGACCTGGTGATCGAAGTCGCCATCGTGCGGCCGGGGCCGATCCAGGGTGGCATGGTGCATCCGTATTTGCGGCGCAGGAACAAGGAAGAACCCACCACGTATCCGTCGCCTGAATTGAAAGTGGTGCTGGAGCGCACTCTGGGCATCCCGTTGTTCCAGGAACAAGTGATGCAGATCGCCATGGTCGCCGCCGACTACAGCCCCGGCGAGGCCGATCAGTTGCGCCGCTCCATGGCCGCCTGGAAACGTCACGGCGGCCTGGAACCGCACCAGCAGCGGCTGCGCGACGGCATGCTCAAGAACGGCTACACCGAAGCCTTCGCCGCGCAGATTTTCGAGCAGATCAAAGGCTTTGGCAGCTATGGTTTTCCCGAGTCCCACGCGGCCAGTTTTGCCTTGCTGACCTACGCCAGTTGCTGGCTCAAATGCCATGAGCCGGCGGCTTTCGCCTGCGCGCTGATCAACAGCTGGCCAATGGGTTTCTACAGCCCGGACCAGATCCTGCAGGACGCGCGCCGTCATCGCCTGCAGATCCGCCCGGTGGACGTGCAGGCCAGCGACTGGGATTGCAGCCTGGAACCCATCGACGGCGCGCAACCGGCGATTCGCCTGGGGCTGCGCATGATCTCGGGCTTTCGCGAAGACGATGGGCGGCGCCTGGAGGCCGTGCGCCAGCGCCGGGCGTTCAGCGACATCGCCGATCTCGACGCCCGCGCCGGCCTGGATGCGCGTGCCCAGGTCTTGCTGGCGGATGCCGGCGCCTTGCGCGGATTGGCCGGTAACCGGCATCAGGCCCGCTGGGAGGTGGCCGGTGTGCAGACCCAACTGGGCCTGTTTGCCGGCCTGCCGAGCCCCGATGAAGCCGATGTGGAGTTGCCTCAACCCACGGTGGGCGAGGACTTGCACGCCGATTACGCCACGCTCGGCACTACCCTGGGGCCGCACCCTTTGACGCTGCTGCGCGCGGAACTGCGCAAGCGCCGCTGCCGCAGTTCCCAGGAACTGCTGAGCGTGGAGCATGGGCGTAATGTGAGCGTGGCCGGGCTGGTCACCGGGCGCCAGCGTCCCGGCACCGCCAGCGGTGTGACCTTTGTCACCCTGGAAGATGAGTTCGGCAACCTCAATGTGGTGGTCTGGCGCGACCTGGCCGAACGTCAGCGCAAGGCCCTGGTCGGCTCGCGACTGCTCAAGGTGGACGGGCGCTGGGAGGCGGTGGGCGAGGTGCGGCATTTGATCGCCGGGCGCCTGACCGACCTGTCGCCGCTGCTCGATGGCATGGTGGTGCGCAGCCGGGATTTTCACTGAGGCCAGTGGTTTATTCAGCTCAAGTTCGACAAGATGAAACCATCTACCGCCGCCGCGCTCCAAAAGTTGCAACAGCCTTGTCATTGCCCAGAGCCCGATCATGCAATTTTTATCCAACTCCCACGGCTGTGAAGGCTGGGCCGGTGAAATGGCCCAGCGAATTCGCGCGTTTGACTGGTCAGGCACCGATCTCGGCCCGATCGATCGCTGGTCCACCAGCCTGGCCTGCACCGTGCAGATGATGCTCGCTTCGCCCGTGCCGATGGTGATGCTATGGGGGCGCGCCGGTTACATGATCTACAACGACAGCTACTCGGTGTTCGCCGGCGGTCGTCATCCGTACCTGCTGGGCACGCCGGTGGAACTGGGCTGGCCGGAAGTGGCCGAGTTCAACCGGCATGTGGTGGACACCTGCCTGGCCGGTGGCACCCTGTCGTTCAACAACAAGGAACTGGTGCTGTCGCGCCATGGCAGGCCGGAAACCTTGTGGCTGGACCTCTACTACAGCCCGGTGGCCGGGGATGACCAGCAACCGGCCGGGGTGCTGGCGATCGTGGTCGAGACCACTGAACTGGTCAAGTCCGAGCGGGTGCGCCAGGAGCTGACCCATAATCTGGAGCAGCGCGTGGCGGCCGAAGTGCAGGCGCGTTCCGCCGCCGAGGAGCAGTTGCGCCAGTCGCAGAAGCTGGAAGCGATTGGCGGCCTGACCGGCGGCGTGGCCCACGACTTCAACAACCTGCTGCAAGTGATCGCCGGCAACCTGCACCTGCTGGCCCGCCATGAGCCGGACAATGCGCAGGTGCAGCGGCGGGTTTCCGCCGCGATTGCCGCCGTGGAGCGCGGGGCCACCTTGTCCTCGCAACTGCTGGCGTTTGCGCGGCGTCAGCCCTTGTCGCCGGCGGTGTACAACCCGCAACGTATCTATGCCGGCCTAGGTGAGCTGCTGCAACGCGCGCTGGGTGAAACCATCCATATCGACGTGCAGTTGCCGCAGGATTCCTGGTGCATCAACGTCGACCGCAACCAGCTGGAAAACGCGCTGCTCAACCTGGCGATCAATGCCCGCGATGCCATGCAAGGCGAAGGCGTGATTCGTATCACCGGCGAAAACATCATTCTCAACCCGGCCGAATGCGCGGGCAAAAGCATCAAGCCCGGCGAGTATGTGCGCCTGGCGGTCACCGACACCGGCGTGGGCATGCCGTCGACGGTACTCAAGCGTGCGTTCGAACCGTTTTTCACCACCAAGCGCGAAGGGCAGGGCACTGGCCTGGGGCTGAGCATGGTGTTTGGTTTTGTCCGCCAAAGCGGCGGGCATGTCGACATCTGGAGCGAGGAGAACAAAGGCTCGGTGGTGCAGATGTATTTCCCGCGCAGCCTGGAACCGGAACATGTCGAGCCGGACATTGACCTGGAGAGCCCTTGCACCGGCCAGGAAACCATTCTGGTGGTGGAGGACAACGAAGGCGTGCGCCTGACCGTGGTGGAGCTGCTCAAGCAGTCGGGCTACACGGTGTTGACGGCCGAAGACGGCGATCAGGCCATGGCCAAGCTGCAGTCCGGCCTGCAACCGGAACTGATCTTTACCGATGTGGTGATGCCCGGCCGCATCAAGAGCATCGACCTGGCCAACTGGGCGCGGGCGCAGGTGCCGCCGATTCCGGTGCTGTTCACCTCCGGCCACACCCGCGACATTCTTTCCTCCAATCATCTGCTGAGCGCCGACATTAATCTGTTGAGCAAGCCCTACAGCCCCGATGCCCTGACGCAACGGGTACGCAGCGTTCTCACCGCCAGACAAGGTTGTTCATGACTTCACAGCGCAACATTCCTCCACCGACCGTCCAGCACACCGGCTTCGTGCGGGTGCGCGGCGCTCGCGAACACAACTTGCGTAACGTCGACGTGGATATTCCCCGCGATGCCCTGGTGGTGTTTACCGGTGTGTCCGGTTCCGGCAAGTCGTCCCTGGCGTTTTCCACCGTGTATGCCGAGGCCCAGCGCCGCTATTTCGAATCGGTGGCGCCCTATGCGCGACGCCTGATCGACCAGGTCGGCGTGCCGGATGTCGACAGTATCGAAGGCTTGCCGCCCGCCGTGGCCCTGCAACAACAGCGTGGCACACCGAGTGCGCGGTCCTCGGTGGGCAGCGTGACCACCTTGTCGAGCCTGATCCGCATGCTGTATTCCCGCGCCGGCCGTTACCCGCCGGGGCACGCGATGCTGTACGCCGAGGACTTTTCGCCGAACCTGCCCCAGGGCGCGTGCCCGCAATGCCATGGCCTGGGCCGCGTGTATGAAGTGACCGAAGCGCTGATGGTGCCCGACCCGTCCCTGACCATCCGCCAGCGCGCGGTGGCGGCCTGGCCGCTGGCATGGCAGGGCCAGAACCTGCGGGACATCCTCGTGACCCTGGGGTACGACGTGGATATCCCGTGGCGCGACCTGCCGAAAAAACAGCGCGACTGGATCCTGTTCACCGAAGAAACCCCCACCGTACCGGTGTACGCCGGCTTCACCCCGGCGCAGACCCGCGATGCCTTGAAGCGCAAGCTGGAGCCCAGTTACCAGGGCACCTTCAGTGGCGCGCGGCGCTATATCCTGCACACTTTCGCGCATACCCAAAGCGCGCTGATGAAAAAGCGCGTGTCGCAGTTCATGCAAGGCAGTGCCTGCCCGTTGTGCGAGGGCAAGCGGCTGACCCGGGCGGCGTTGTCGGTGAAGTTTGCCGGGGTGGATATCGGTGAGCTGTCGCAACTGTCCCTGACCCGCCTGGCCGAGCTGCTGCGGCCAGTGGCGGCGGGGCAGGACAAGATGAAGCTGTCGGTGGAAAAGCGCCTGGCTGCCCAGCGCATCGCCGAGGATCTGCTCGAACGGGTCACGACCTTGATCGAGCTGGGCCTGGGCTATCTGTCCCTGGAGCGCAGCACGCCGACGCTGTCGTCCGGGGAGTTGCAGCGCTTGCGCCTGGCCACGCAGTTGGGCTCGCAATTGTTCGGAGTGATCTACGTGCTGGACGAGCCTTCGGCGGGCCTGCATCCGGCGGATGGCGAAGCCTTGTTCAGCGCGCTGGCGCGTTTGAAAGCGGCCGGCAATTCGCTGTTTGTGGTGGAGCATGACCTGGAAACCATGCGCCGCGCCGACTGGTTGATCGATGTCGGCCCGGCCGCCGGCGAGCACGGCGGGCAAGTCCTGTACAGCGGCCCGCCTGCGGGGTTGGCGGATGTCGCCGCGTCGCAGACCCGTGACTACCTGTTTGCCGAGCCGCGGGCCTTGAATCCCACGCGGCGGGAACCCCGTGGCTGGCTGAAGCTGCAAGGGGTGACGCGCAACAACCTGAAGAACCTTGCCGTGGATTTCCCGCTGGGCTGCTTCACGGCGGTGACCGGGATTTCCGGTTCGGGCAAATCCAGCCTGGTCAGTCAGGCGCTGTTGGAACTGGTCAGCAGTGGCCTCGGGCGCGTGCTGGAAAGCACCGACGAGCCCAGCCTGGAAGACGCTGCGCCTATCGCCAGCGAAGGACGCATCAGCGCCGGGCTGGAGCAGATCCGGCGTCTGGTGCAGGTGGACCAGAAGCCCATCGGCCGTACGCCGCGCTCCAATCTTGCGACCTATACCGGGCTGTTCGACAACGTGCGCAAACTGTTCGCCGCCACCCCGGCGGCGAAGAAGCGCGGTTACGACGCGGGGCAATTTTCCTTCAACGTCGCCAAGGGCCGATGCCCGAACTGCGAAGGCGAGGGGTTTGTCAGCGTCGAGTTGCTGTTCATGCCCAGCGTGTATGCGCCATGCCCGACCTGCCATGGGGCGCGTTACAACCCCGAGACCCTGGCGGTCAAATGGCAAGGCTTGAGTATCGCCCAAGTGCTGGGCTTGACCGTGGAGGAAGCAGTCGAGGTGTTTGCCGAACAGCCCGGCGTATTGCGCGCCCTGCAGGTGCTGCGCGATATCGGCCTGGGCTATCTGCGCCTGGGCCAGCCGGCCACCGAGTTGTCGGGCGGTGAAGCGCAGCGCATCAAGCTGGCCACCGAGCTGCAACGCACGGCGCGGGGCGCCACCTTGTACGTGCTGGACGAACCGACCACCGGGCTGCATCCCAGGGATGTCGACCGCTTGCTCAGCCAGCTCAATCAATTGGTGGAAGCGGGGCATACCGTGGTGGTGGTCGAGCATGAAATGCGCGTGGTGGCGCAGAGCGACTGGGTGATCGATATCGGCCCCGGCGCCGGCAATGCAGGCGGGAAGGTGGTTGCCAGTGGTACGCCGCAGGCCGTCGCCGGCAGCAAGGACAGCCGCACGGCGCCATTCCTGGCGCGCGAACTTGTCTAGTCGGCTCAATGTGGGAGGGTCGCCCCTTCCCAGTCTTGAAATGCAGACGAATGTGGGAGTGGGCTTGCCCCCGATGCGGCCTTGGGGCTGGCCGGGATGTTGGATCAGACTGAGTACATATCCGTTTCTGCGGTAACGGCTGCTAATGGTTCCGCTTTTACAGCGGCTCACTTTTGAAAAGCGCAAAAGTAAGC
>NZ_CVTK01000049.1:54507-55862 GCF_900004785.1 Pseudomonas sp. 28 E 9
GCCCAGTGCGGCTAACCCGGCGTCCTGCCGGGTTACCCACGGATTCAAGCCTGCGTTCGGCCAGCGTGGTTTGACGGGGCGCCTGAGATCAAGATCAAAAGCCAGATCAAGAGCGGCTCGCTTCGCATCGTGTGTTGCTGATCCAAATCTATGTGGTGGTCGCCGGGCGGATGGTGGAGATTGTGTGGGGCTTTCGTGCCCAGTGAAGTATCCTGCGCGCCTCGTTCACCACTGATCCAGAGAAGATGACAGGACAAGACATGCAGGCGCTGCTGGAGTCGATCCTTGACGAAGTGCGGCCTCTGATCGGCCTCGGCAAAGTCGCCGATTACATTCCCGCCCTGGCCGACGTACCCGCCAACCAGCTTGGCATCGCGGTATACGGCAACGACGGCGCGGCCTATTGCGCGGGCGACGCCGACACGCTGTTTTCGGTGCAGAGCATTTCCAAGGTGTTCAGCCTGGTGCAGGCCATCGACCACGGCGGCGAAAGTATCTGGGAGCGCCTGGGCCATGAACCGTCGGGGCAACCGTTCAACTCCATGGTGCAACTGGAATTCGAACGCGGCCGACCGCGCAATCCTTTTATCAACGCCGGCGCGCTGGTGATCTGCGACATCAACCAGTCGCGTTTCGCCGTGCCGATCCTGTCGATGCGCGATTTTGTGCGGCGGCTGTCGGGCAATCCGCAGATCCTGGTCGATAGCGTGGTCGCCGAATCCGAAGCCCGGCATGGTGCGCGTAATGCAGCCATGGCCTACCTGATGAAAGCCTTCGGCAACTTTCATAACGATGTGGACGCGGTGTTGCACAGTTACTTCAACTACTGCGCCTTGCAGATGAGCTGCCTGGACCTGGCCCGGGCGTTCAGCTTCCTGGCCAACGAAGGTGTGAGCGCCCACAGTGGCGAGCAGATCCTGACCGCGCGCCAGACCAAACAAGTCAACTCGATCATGGCCACCAGCGGGCTGTATGACGAGGCGGGCAATTTTGCTTATCGCGTAGGGCTGCCGGGCAAGAGCGGGGTAGGCGGCGGGATTGTCGCGGTGGTGCCGGGGCAGTTTACCGTGTGCGTGTGGTCGCCGGAGTTGAACGCGGCGGGGAACTCGCTGGCGGGGATCAAGGCGTTGGAGTTGTTGAGTGAGCGGATTGGGTGGTCGGTGTTCTAAGCCTGTCACCAGACCAAACTGTGGGAGGGGGCTTGCCCCCGATGGCGGCCTCGGGGTCGACCAGGATGCTGGGTTGGATTGAGTACATATCTGTTTCTGCGGTAACGGCTGATATAGGTTCCGCTTTTACAGCGGCTCACTTTTGAAAAGCGCAAAAGTAAGCAAAACGCTCTTGCCCCACCACTC